>CAJXXJ010000125.1 GCA_913062745.1 uncultured Phaeodactylibacter sp. | reverse complement strand
AAACCTATGGCTGGCCCCGTTTGGACTCTGGACCGCATCATCAATTTGCTGCTCTACCTGGGCGGCATCGTCCTTTTTCTTTGGCTGCTGGATTACCTCAGCCCTTATCTGGTTTCGTTCTTTCTTGCCCTTTTTCTGGCCTACCTGCTGGAGCCGGTAGTGCGTTTTTTTCAGGAACGGCTGCGGGTGCGCATCCGGTGGGTAGCAGTGCTGCTCACTTTTTTAAGCCTGCTGCTTATTCTCACGGCGGCTGCATTCATCATCGTGCCTGCGGTGGCTTCCGAAATGGCTAAGCTCAATGAATTGCTGGGCGGCAAGCTGTCGTTTCGGTACAAGGAAATAATACCGGCGCCGCTACGGGAGGAAATCAATGAGTACCTGGCCAGCGACGAGCTGTCGGCACTGCTGACCCAGGAGAATATTGCGACCTACGGCGCCAAGCTGTTTTCCTACCTCTGGGAGGGGCTGAGCGGCGCTATGGGCGTGCTGTTGGGGCTGTTCAGCCTGCTTACTTTTTTACTGTATCTGGTCTTCATTATGCTGTTTTACAGCGACTTTGCAGACAATTGGGAGGAAGCCATACCACCGGCCTACCGCGGGCCGGGCGTTATGCTCATCCATGATGTGGAGGACGGCATGCAGATTTACTTTCGCGGGCAGGCACTGATTGTGCTTTGGGTCAGCATACTGTTTGCGCTGGGCTTCCACCTGATCGGGCTGCCGTTGGGCATACTGCTGGGTATATTTGTCGGGCTGCTCAATTTTGTGCCCTACCTGCAGACTGCCGGGCTCGTGCCTGCCTTGCTGCTGGCCGGCGCGCAGGCTGTGGAGACCGGGCAGGATTTCTGGTTTTGTGCCGGGATGGTGATTCTTGTATTTGTAGTGGTGCAGGCTGTTCAGGAAATTGTGCTGGTCCCCCGCATCATGGGCGGGGCCACGGGGCTGAACCCGGCCGTCATTCTGCTTGCGCTCTCCATCTGGGGCGGGCTGTTCGGCGTGATCGGCATGGTGGTAGCGCTTCCGCTCACCACGCTGCTGATCAATTACTACCGGCGGTTCATACTGCATCACCCGGAAGAAGAAGAAGAGTAGCGCTATTTTTCCAATATGGACAGGGAGAGGGGCCGAAACTGCCACCACATAGCAAGCGTAAATGCGGAGACGAGGTGCCAGATGCCCCACCAGGCAGCGATAAGAGCCATGCCGCCCAGCCCGTCGAAGAAGTTGAAAATCAGGATCAGCGCCAGGCCGGAGTTCTGTATGCCGGTTTCTATGGAAATAGCCCGCGCATCCCGCTGCGGCAGGCCCCAGCTTTTTGCCCACCAGTAGCCGCTAAAGAGTGCTGCGGCATTGTGCGTAAGCACGATCAGGAATACGATGTGCAGGTAGTTGACGATGTTGCGGTAGTTGGCATATACCGCGAAGAGCACGAAGCTGATAAAAATGATCATCGACAGCATGCGGATGGGCTGCTGTATGAGGCGGGTGGCTTTAGGCAGGTAGTGGTTGAACAGCATGCCGGCAACCAGCGGTATTAGTATGAGCTGCACAATAGTGCTGACCATCTGCCCGGGAGCGACGTAAATCTGACTCCTGAGCTCTTCTGTTCCGGGTATTAATGGTGCCAGTTGGGTAAAGTACAGGGGGGTGATAATGACTGCGCCCAGGGTGGATACACTTGTCATGAGTACCGAAAGCGCCGTATTGCCTCCGCTGATGTGAACGGCAAAGTTGCTCACATTGCCCCCCGGGCAGGCAGAAACGAGCAGCATGCCCAGTGCTATGCTCCCGGTAGGGCGGAATAGGAAAATCAGGAACAGCGTAATCACCGGTAGCAGCAACAGCTGTGACCCCAGCCCGATAAGGGGCGCGCGCGGGCGGCGCAGCAGGTCCCGGAAATTTCCCGGCTTCAGGTCCAGGGCGACGCCGAACATGATAAAAGCCAGGCATAGGTTGAGGAGTAGAAGTTGATCGGGGTTGAAATTGATCTGAATCTTATCAATCGCACTCATGTGTCTGAATTGGGTAGAAAAGCAAAGATAGCAAATCAGCGTGGGAAGACGACGCGGCCGCTAATCTCCTCCCGCATTTCCAGCAGCTGCATATCCGCATTATAAACGGCATCGAGCGCAAAGGATTGCCCGCGTACCAGGTACTGATAAATTTGCCAGTCCGTAGGCGGCGTCGGGATATCCGTAATCTGCTCCAGGCTGATCCATTCCAGCGTGCCTTCATCACAGGCAGGAGGGGGGACGCGGCTGATGTGGGCCAGGTAAATAAAGCATATCCAATTGTAGTCCCCCGGAGAGCTTTCCGCCAATACGCCGCCGTAGCGCAGCTGCTCTTTGCGCAGTTGCAGCCCGGTCTCTTCCTGTGTTTCCCGCAGGGCAGCCTCGATCGGCCGCTCGTGGGGCTCTATCTTCCCGCCCACCGGCAGGTAGTGCCCTTCGTACGGGGGCTTACTGCGGCGCAGCAGCAAAAATTCATGCTCATGCCGCAGCACTACCATCGTGGCGCTGCGCTTTATTCCGGCATTTACTTCCATGTGTGGTATGCTTTTGCAAAAGATGAAGGTAGAAAAAAAGGCAAGCCTTCTTTATTATAAACTTAAAAAGCCTATCTTTGCATTCCGTTTTAAGAAGCTAAAGAAAAAGCCATGAAAAAAGATATTCATCCCGATAGCTATCGCACCGTTGTTTTTAAGGATTTCTCTTCCGGAGACTCGTTCCTGGGCCGCTCCTGCGCTCAAACTAAGGACACGATTACCTGGGAGGATGGCAACGAGTACCCCCTTGTCAAGCTTGAGATATCGAGCTACAGCCACCCCTTCTTCACCGGCAAGATGAAGTTTGTGGATACCGCTGGTCGTATCGATAAGTTCGAGAAGAAATTTGCGAACTCCCGCTTCGCAAAAAAGAAAGGAAAAGAGCAGGAAAGCTAAAATTTACGGCTTTTCCGCTAACAAAGGGGGTAATCTGAGCATACTGAGCCAGATTACCCCTTTCGCAGTTTAAAAGCACCTTTTTATCTTTGGCCATGATGAAATTCACCCTGGAACACCGCCACATATGACCAATATTATCCTGTTTGACAATGAAGTGCGCGACCGGCTGTTGCCACTCACCTTCACCCGCCCGGTGTGCGAGCTGCGCGCGGGCATCCTGACCATACGCGAAAAATGGGAGCGCTGGCTGGAATGCCCGGTCTCTTACATCACCCAAGACTACCTGGCGGAACGGTATGAGATCGACCACGGTGCCGAGAACCTGGTGATTAATGGTTCTGTCCTGCCTTCTCCGCAGCTGGTGCGCCTCATCCGGCAAATGGACTTCAACGAAGCTTACCTGGATGGCGAGGAGCTTATCGTCGCCAAGCTCGACGAGGAGCAAATCGACCGCCTGATGAATGATGAAGACATCGGCGAGCTCAAGGGGCAAGACCTGGCTGGTACGGACTACTACAAGATCAATTACCTCTGGGACTTGTATACCCACAATGGCCGGGCGATAAAGGATGATTTTGAACTGCTTACCAAAGGCCGGAAATCGCAGCCGCTGAGCAATAACAACCGCGTGGTGGGAGACCCAAAGCTGGTCTTCCTCGAAGAAGGCGCAAAGGTGGAGTGCGCTACTTTCAATACAGAGGACGGGCCCGTCTACATTGGAAAAGATGCCACCGTTATGGAAGGCTGCCTCGTACGCGGCCCTTTTGCGATGGGCTACAAAAGCGTGCTGAAAATGGGCGCCAAAATTTACAGCGGCACTACCCTGGGCCCGCAGTGCAAAGTAGGCGGAGAGGTGAATAATTCTGTCTTCATCGGCTATTCCAACAAAGGGCACGATGGCTTCCTCGGCAATTCCGTCATCGGCCAGTGGTGCAACCTGGGCGCAGATACCAATAATTCCAACCTCAAGAATAACTACGATCAGGTCAAGCTCTGGTCCTACGCTGACGGGCGCTTTGTGAAAACCGGGCAGCAGTTTTGCGGGCTGTTCATGGGGGATCATTCCAAAACGGCTATCAATACCATGCTGAACACCGGCACGGTGATCGGCGTCAGTGCGAATGTATTCGGCGAGGGCTTTCCCCGCAATTTTATCCCTTCCTTCTCCTGGGGGGGCAAGCAGGGCTTTCAGACCTACCGCACCGACCGCGCCTTTGAAACCATGGAGCGGGTAATGGAGCGGCGGAATGTGCCTTTTGATGTGCAGGAGCGGCTTATCCTGCTGCGCGTTTTTGAAGATACGGTCAAGTACCGCAGCTGGGACCGATGAGCAGCGTAAAGCAAGCCCGCTGGAAGAGGTGGCTGTCCTATCTGTGGGAGCTTCATATAGAAAGTGCGCCGAGCGAGTACAACCCGCATCTGTACGTCAGCCTCAGCCGGGGGCGCTATCAGCTGTCCACTGCCAATGCTATTTATTCCTACGAGGATCTGTATACCAACTTCCGGGACGCTTTCCGGCAGCTCGACCTGAATGGCTTAGCGGGCGGCGAAGTCCTGCTGCTGGGGCTCGGCCTGGGTAGCGTGCCGCACATGCTGGAAAAACAGTTTGGCCGGGACTGGCGCTATACTGCTGTTGAGATTGACCCCAACGTCGTATACCTGGCACAAAAGTATGTACTTTCCGGCCTGAGCTCACCAATCACCACGCACTGCGGCGATGCCTACTTCTACGTACTGCAGTCAGAAGAAGCCTTTGACCTGATCTGCATGGATATTTTTTTGGATGACGTCACTCCGGAGCCGTTTCAGCAACGGTCTTTTTTGGAAAAACTGAAAGAACGCCTGAGCCCGGGCGGAATATTGCTGTATAACTGCCTCTACCGGCAGGAGGAAGACAAAGTGTCTACGGAGCGCTTTTATTTAGAAGTCTTCAGAAAGGTATTTCCCTCCGGGGGGCGCCTTGATGTGCATGGTAACTGGATTCTGCTTAGCGAAGCGGGTGGGCTTAAATAAAAAAAGCAGCGTTTTCGAACGCTGCTTTTTTCAGAGTGCTTCAAATCTATTGATTCTCTGGCACCGGAGATTCTGATCTGCCCAGGTCGAGGGCGCGGTCCATAATATAAGAGCCAATCAGGCTGACCGCCAATCCTTCCACCACAATAAATATGCTGGTTGTGAAGGGGTTGAAATAGGTTTCGCCGATCGGAATACTGGAAGCAATGTACTGCATGAACGCTTCGTCTGCGATCAGGTATATGTTGATGAAGGCGGCAAACGGAATGACAGCGATGATAGAGGTGTACATCCCCATAGCAACTCCGGAGAGGAAGGTGCCGTCTGCTTCTACCACCTTTTTGCGGTATTCATTGATAGCGGCATAAATAAGGCCGATGTGAATGAAGCCATTCAAAATACGCAGGTTGTAGTTGCGTATCTGAGCTACCTCGTGCATGAGTAAAAAGAGCCCGATAAAACCGGCGAGCATGATGAGACCGTACTTGATTGCAATGCTTTTCATAAAATTACCTGTTGATTTTGCTTTATTATAAAACTGAAAATCAACGCCCTATGTTTACAGTTGCTTTTGCTGCTCCGGCTTGGTCCAAAAAAAAGCCCTGCTGATTTTGTCAGCAGGGCCTTTGGCCGCAGGGTTGCAGCACCTACAGTGTTTACGAGTGCAGGTGCTCCCTGTATGGTTAATTATTGTTGGCAGCGGGGCTCCTGAAGGATTACCGGGCAGCCGCTGTGCCGTCGTTTTGCATTAGCGTACGTCGAATGCCTTGGTGTAGGTCTTATTCGGAGCTTCTACTACAATGTAGTATCGGCCAAAAGGCAGTTTCTCGGTAGAAAACCGCTTTTCAACCAGCACTACATTTTCCAGCTCTTCGCGCAGCAACAGGTGGTTGTCGTTATCAAAGATGCTGATGCCCACGTCGGCGACTTTGCCATTGAAGAGCGAAACATCCACATGGCCACGGCCCGCCTTAATGGTAGGCGTGAAAAACTCGCGGCTGCGGGAAGTGTTCACCTCGATGCCAAGGCGGGTCTTTTCCACAGGCTGTACCCGCTCGCTGAGGCTCGTGCGCACGCTTACGTAGTAGGTGCCCATCGGCAGTTCCTTCAGGTCGAAGGTTTTAGTGAAGCTGCCTTTTTCCGGCGTAGTGGCCTCAAACAGGATCACGCCCTGATCGTCGCGCATCAGCACGGTAGCGGCTTCCTTGAGGTCCTGTACGCTCATAGTGAATTTTGGCTCAGCAGGGATGCTGGCAAAACTTACTTTGGGCAAATCAGCAGCGCCTGCAAATTGTGCAGACAGCAGAAGTACGAAGAATGGGATTAACTTTTTCATAGTCCAATCATTTTTGTATATTCAGCACATTCAAAAGCCAAATAAGCTTTGTGACAACTCCAATGACTTTTGTTACTGCAAATGTATGCGCATAATCACCCGGCCTCTACATCCAAATTGACGTATACTGGTGCTATATTAACCCGATATAGTGGCATGTGGTACCAGGTAGTTAATATAGTGCGCGTATATCTTCCGGGTTATTTGGTTTTTGGCTAAAAAGCGCAATAAGAATATCGGCCGTCTGCCTGTGGGCAACGGATATTTTGTCCCGCAAAAGGGAATGAATGCTCCGGTTAAAATAGTGTAATGCCGAAGCTGAGCCTCGCAAGAATCTTTGTACAGTACAAAAAGTGAGTAAGCAGGAGAAGAAGAGGCCAATTGGTGGTGTCAAAACATCAACCCTTCACTCGAAGGACTTGGAGCACCTTTCTATACCGACGACGAAGTAGTTTCTCCGATAGGAACCCCCAATAGGAATCGGGGCCAAATATGACTTCGTGCCTGCCCGTATCCCGTTGCCAGAGGCTTTGGCCGCCGTTGACCCTGCTAAGGCAGGCGGCTCGGCATACCTGTGCCGATGCCTGTCGCTAATCTCTTGCGTTGGATGGAGGCCAAAGGCTCCCTGTACCGGGTCTGCAAGCCTTTAGCGCAACAATAGGAGTAAAGGTCAAAATAAAAGTGCCTTTTCGGGCGTTTCAAAAGGGGAATAACCAATGCGCTAAATGTATAACCACATTAATCAGCGATAGGCACAAACCAAATTATTGCGCTAAAAGTCAGGCACAGCGGCCCGAAGGCCCACTGAATAAAGGATTTTGTAACACAGGTATCTTTTTTATTCGTTCTTGTTTATTCCCGGGCGCGGGTGATTGTCTATATCACATTTAGCGAGGCAGCCATAAAAAATTAAATTTTATAAGGGAAGAGTAGTATAATTTACGAGTTAAGCGCCATTTGGGAGATAAATTTATTTTCGGGTCGTCTTTACATTGTAGTCTCTTGATTTATTAGATATAAGTTGTTATATTTGTGATCAGGAATTAATTCCGTGAGTATATATCTCTATCAGGTAAGTTCAGTTCGGCTAGTCAGGTACTGCCTGACTCTAAAGAGCTGCTTCTACACCAAGAAAAGTACCATCTATCCTGTACATTAAATCCATTTGCTGTAAATATCTTAACCTGAAAATTCTATATTATTGGAATTTTTGTTTTCTTTCGGCAAGCAAAGCAAATTAAAGACCTGAAGTAAAAGTATTCTTTCTTAAATGCATCCCAGTTGTGGTCATTTTGCTTATGTTAAATTCAACTGCAAAATGGTAGATAAACAGTGACCCCAAATAATGAACACCATTGAAACTGAAAGTTTTTTAACATCGGGTATCCTCCGAGCTATTGCTCGGGAAGGTTGCTTACATGTCTGAATTTATCTCGACCACCTTATTGAGCTTTACCGCTCACAGATATTTTTCGACCTTGATGTAGGTTTCCTGACCAGAATGCCCGGTTTAACATCAATAGAGCGTCATGCAAAAATCAAGTCAAAACTCTGCTTCCGGCGATACTGTCGTCAAGAAGCCAACAGAGGTCGTGAAGACCTTCTGGAATGAAGAATGGAAGCCTGTCAACTTCGGGCGGGAGACCAAAACCTGTAACTACGCCATCTCCAACTTCGGGAGAATTAAAAGTATCGACAAAGTCAGCGGAAGAGAACGCTTGCTGAAGGGTGCAAAAGCCCGGGGCGGCCTGATCATGTTGAATCAGAAGCTGAGAGATGGATCTACCGGCATTGTTTACATTCATAGATTTGTAGCAGAAAACTTCGTCGAAAGAGAGTCTGAAGAGAAAGAGTATATTCTGCACAAAGACTATGACAAGAGCAATAATAACTGGACAAACATTATCTGGGCTACCGAAGAGGAATGGAAAGAATATCAAAAAAACAATCCAAACCACAAAGGCCGCCCTACCCGGACCAAGAACTATAAACTTACCGAGACTCAGGTAAGAATGATGAAAAAGTTGTTGAAAAGGGGCAAGACCAAGCGGAAAATTATTGCTAAGCAGTTCGGTGTATCAGAAAACTGTGCCTACAAGATTGAAAAAGGCATAAGATGGTCCCACGTCACTATTGATGATGACGATATGGACGACGAAAGCCTCGAACTGCCGCAGGAAGGAAATTGAATTATTGCTAAGCTACACAACTAATCAGTGGAGCAGGTGCACATCTGCTTCGCTGATTATTTTTCTTTTCCCGCCTTACGTCCACCTGCCTGTATTTAGTATCCTGCTTCGGCTGCTGCGCCTTTTGTCGTACCTTTGCCTCACTGCTTCAGCGCAGCTTTG
>CAJXXJ010000124.1 GCA_913062745.1 uncultured Phaeodactylibacter sp. | reverse complement strand
ATCCGTACGAAAATACAAGGTACGGCAGAGCGCCCGCGCCTGAACATTTACCGCAGTAACCGTTATATCTACGCTCAGCTGATCGACGACCTCGCGGGCCATACCCTGGCTGCTGCTAACTCTCTGGAAGAGGCTGTGGCTAATGAAGGCACCAAGAGCGAGCAGGCGGCATCAGTAGGCAGACTGCTGGCAGAGCGCGCCAAAGCAGCCAATATAGAAAATGCTGTTTTCGACCGTGGCGGTTACCTGTACCACGGCCGGGTGAAAGCACTGGCAGAGGCAGCACGCGAAGGCGGCCTGAAATTTTAAAACACTACAACTGAGAAATAATGGCTAAGAAAAGCTCAAGCAGAGTGAAACCTGCTGAAACCGAACTGAAAGAAAAGCTGGTCAACCTCAACCGCGTTGCGAAGGTGACGAAAGGTGGTCGGACTTTTAGCTTTGCCGCTATCGTTGTAGTAGGCGATGGCAACGGCACCGTAGGTCACGGGCTGGGTAAGGCACGCGACGTGTCCGAATCTATCTCCAAAGCCGTTGACGATGCCAAAAAGAACCTCATCAAAGTTCCGCTGCACAACGGTACGATCCCGCATGAGCAGAAAGGCAAATTCGGCGCCGGCAAGGTGTTCATTAAGCCTGCTGCAGACGGTACCGGCGTAATCGCTGGTGGTGCTATGCGTGCAGTACTCGAAATTGCCGGCGTGCAAAACGTACTGGCCAAATCCATGGGCTCTCCCAACCCGCACAACGTGGTGAAGGCGACAATGGACGCCCTCGCGAAGCTGCGTAGCCCGATGGCAGTTGCAAAGCAGCGCAATATTTCGATGGATAAATTGTTTAACGGATAAGCAAAGCCGTGGGCCCTGTCCGCAGCTTTTCATAAAGTGGAACCATCATGGGTAAGATTAAGATTACACAAGTCAAGAGCGTCATCGACCGCTCTGCCAAGCAAAAAAAGACCATGACTGCGCTTGGGCTAAAGCGTATCCGCCACTCAGTAGAAGTGGAAGAGACCCCGCAGATCAAGGGGATGCTCCAGAAGGTCAGCCACCTGGTAGAAGTCGAGCCGGCCAGCTAATCACACTTAGCGAAACATAAGTTGAAGGAAAAGTTTGCAAACCAACCCGATGCGGGTATCTTTGCAGACATTCGATTAGGACCACTTTTTTAAATGTCAAGATAATGGAATTACAGAGCTTAAAGCCTGCCAAAGGTTCGGTAAAGAACCGCAAGCGCATCGCCCGGGGCGTAGGTTCCGGCCATGGGCGCACGGCAACCCGTGGGCACAAAGGTGCCAAATCCCGCTCTGGCTTCAAGAATAAGCGCAACTTTGAAGGCGGCCAGATGCCGATTCAGATGCGCCTGCCTAAGATTGGATTTAAGAACCCGAACCGTCAGGCTTACCGCGTTATCAACGTAGGCCAGCTGGAAGCTTTTGCAAGCGCTATCGGCGTTAGCAAAATGGATCTGGCTACGATGGTAGAGCACAAGATCGTTAAAAAGTCTGACCGGGTGAAGGTACTCGGAGACGGAGAGCTCAGCAATAAGCTGGAGGTTGAAGCACACGCTTTTTCCGCATCTGCCCAAAAAGCTATCGAAGCAGCGGGTGGTAGCTCCAAAGTAGTGGAGAAGTAGTAGCAGCGCCCGCCGGGCGCTCTATTTTTTAGAGGATTTCCTAAGGGGTCGTGGCTGTTTGCCACTTCCAAATTGAGGATGAAAGGTATCAAACTTTAGCAGATGAAAAAGTTAATCACCACTTTACAAAACATCTGGAAGATCAAGGAGCTGCGGAACCGAATCCTGTTCACGCTGGGCATGCTTCTGGTGTTCCGTTTCGGCTCGTACGTTGTGCTGCCGGGTGTTATTCCTTCAGTACTGGAAGGGGCAACGCAAAACAGCGATTCTCCGAACGACCTGTTGGGTCTGATCAACGTCTTCACTGGCGGTGCGTTCAACAACGCCGCTATTTTTGCATTGGGCATCATGCCTTACATCACGGCCTCCATTATCATTCAGCTGCTTGGGTTTGCGGTACCTTACTTCCAGCGTCTGCAGCAGAAAGAAGGAGAATCCGGGCGTAAAAAGCTCAATCAGATTACCCGCCTCCTCACCGTAGCGATAACGCTGGTGCAGGGTAGTGGGTACCTGACTTATATCAACAGCCTCGGTGCTGTGGACCCCACCATCGCTCCCGGGCTGTTCTGGGGCGCTAATATCATCATCCTGTCTACAGGTACGGTATTTGCAATGTGGCTGGGCGAGCGCATCACTGACCGCGGTATCGGCAACGGTATCTCCCTTTTGATTACCGTCGGCATCATTGCCACCCTGCCGCAGGCACTCATCTTTGAATTTCAGTCACAGCTGGAAAACAACGGCCTGATCATTTTTGTACTGGAAATGGCTGCACTGTTTGCTATCGTAATGGCTACTGTGCTGATCGTACAGGGTGTGCGCCGTATCCCTATTCAGTTCGCTAAGCGGATGGTAGGCCGCGGTGCCAATCAAATGCCGGCTGCCGGCGCACGGGACTACATCCCGCTCAAGGTGAATGCCTCCGGCGTAATGCCAATCATCTTTGCTCAGGCACTGATGTTCCTGCCTTCCACGGTAGCTCAGTTCTTTGCAAGCGAAGGTGGCGACATGGCTGCCAACCCGATTCTCCGGGCACTCAACGACTTTACTTCTGCACCTTACAATATTATTTACTTCATCCTGGTCGTTCTGTTTACCTATGTATATACCGCCCTTATGGTGAACCCGCAGCAGTACGCAGAATACCTGAAGCGCCAGAACGCTTTTATCCCGGGCATTAAGCCGGGCAAGCCGACTGCTGACTTCATTGATGCAGTAACGACCCGTATCACGCTGCCAGGATCTGTATTCCTGGGTATCATCGCTATCCTGCCGGCATTTGCTGCCGGGTTCGGTGTGAACATCGCCTTCGCTATGTTCTTCGGTGGTACGTCCCTGCTCATCCTCGTTGCCGTAGTACTCGATACGCTGCAGCAGGTAGAAAGCCACCTTCTGATGCGCCGCTACGACGGCCTGGTGAAGTCTGGCAAGATTCAGGGCCGCAGCCGCATGCAGGGCATCGGAGCAAACATGTAAGATGGCTGTACAGAAGCAGCGCCGCAATGCGCTGTTAATGGCTTCCGCCTAAACGATACCGCCTCAGCGTCAGAAAGTACGCTGAGGCGGTATGGTGCTAAATGGGGGAGGCTGATTTGCACCCCAACAAAGATTAAGAACAAACCCAGATAATGGTAGTATATAAGACAGACGAAGAGATTGAAATGATGCGGGAAAGCAACCTGCTGGTATGTAAGGCACTCGCGCTGGTCGGCAGCATGATCAGGCCGGGCATCACGGGCGCGGAGATTGACAAAGCAGCAGAAGAGCTGATCCGGGACCACGGCGCAAGCCCTTCCTTCAAAGGTTATCAGGGCTTCCCGGGGAGTTTGTGCGTTTCTGTCAATGAGCAGGTAGTACACGGTATTCCTACCAAAGATCAGGTTTTTCAGGATGGCGACATCGTATCCGTAGATTGCGGCGCCTACCTGAATGGCTACCACGGCGACTCCGCCTTCACCTTTCCGGTAGGGGAGGTGGCAGAAGAGGTGATGGAGCTGTGCCGGGTGACCAATACTTCCCTCTACAAAGCAGTAGATGCAGCAGTAGTGGGCAACCGCCTGGGCGACATCGGGCACGTCGTACAGCAGTACGTAGAGCGCGAGCACGGCTACGGGATCGTCCGCGAGCTGGTCGGCCACGGCATTGGCCGCGAGCTGCACGAAGCGCCCGAGGTGCCGAATTACGGCAAGCGGGGCCGCGGTGCGGTACTGAAGCACGGGCTGGTAATCGCCATCGAGCCGATGGTCAACCTGGGCCGCAAGGAAGTACGGACTGAGATGGACGGCTGGACCGTTTATGCGAAAGACAGAAAGCCTTCTGCCCACTACGAGCACTCTGTGGCAGTACTGAAAACAGGGACAATCACCCTGTCAGACCACAGCCTGATCGAGGCAGAACTGGAGAAAAACGATAATGTGCAATACGTGGGCGTCAAAACTGAAGCAGCCTGACTTCCCCGCTGGTGAACAAATTGCCGATAAATCCCTTCTGTAGGGCGGAAAGTCCGGAAATTTGTTTATCTTTGCACACCGAAAAATAGACTATGGCTAAGAAAAACCTCATAAAGCAGGACGGTATCATTGAAGAAGCCTTGTCTAACGCGATGTTCCGCGTTCGGCTGGAGAATGACCATGAAATAGTAGCGACTATTTCGGGTAAGATGCGCATGAATTACATCCGCATCCTGCCAGGAGACAAGGTAGCGGTTGAGATGTCCCCGTATGATTTGACACGGGGCCGTATTACTTACCGGTACAAGTAACCCGGCCTGTCATTCTTACACTTGAACTTGAAAAACAACGTATCATGAAAGTCAGAGCTTCCGTAAAGAAACGCTCCGCTGATTGCAAGATCGTGCGCCGCAAGGGCAAGATCTACATCATTAACAAGAAGAACCCGAAATTCAAGCAGCGCCAAGGCTAAAGAATAGCCCGCTGGTCATGCGTTTAACTGAATAATCAAATAGCATACAATGGCTCGTATAGTAGGAGTTGACCTGCCGCGCAATAAGCGAGGCGTAATCAGTTTGACCTATATCTACGGTATCGGCCGCTCCACAGCTGCTGGTATTCTGGATCGGGTAGGAATCGATCATAGCATCAAGGTAGAGGATTGGACGGATGAGAACGTGCGCGAGATTGCACGCATCATTACGGATGAATATACCGTAGAAGGAGAATTGCGCTCCGAAGTACAAACCAACATCAAGCGTTTGATGGATATCGGTTGCTACCGGGGCTTGCGCCACCGTAAGGGGCTGCCACTGCGCGGACAGCGTACGCAGACCAACGCTCGTACCCGTAAAGGTAAGCGTAAGACGGTCGCAAACAAGAAGAAGGTTACGAAGTAATAAACTAGGCTGCACGATGAGCGCACGAGCCACGGCCTCATCCGCTGCAAACCACCACTTGTTAAACTAATTCCAAGAAATGGCAAAGGCAAAAGGTAAAGGGGCCAAGAAGGTCAAAAAACGGAATGTAAAGGTAGAGAGCGAAGGCATGGCTTACGTACAGGCTACGTTCAACAACGTTATCGTCTCTATCACCAACAAGAAGGGTCAGGTAATCTCCTGGTCTTCCGCTGGTAAAGCAGGATTCCGCGGCTCCAAAAAGAATACGCCCTACGCTGCTCAGGTAGCGGCCACAGAAGCTTCCAAGACCGCTTATGACGCTGGTCTGCGCTCTGTAGAGGTGCACGTTAAAGGCCCGGGCTCCGGCCGTGAGGCTGCTATCCGTGCAATTGATGTAGCGGGTATCAAAGTGACGCGTATCAAGGATGTCACTCCGATTCCTCACAACGGCTGCCGCCCTCCGAAGCGCAGAAGGGTTTAATCACTTACTGAAAATTCTAATTTAGAAATGGCGAGATATACTGGTCCAAAGACAAAGAAAGCAAGAGCGTTTGGCGAGGCCATTTACGGCCCCGACAAATCATTTGAGCGCAAAAAGTACCCTCCGGGGCAGCATGGCAACAGCCGCCGCCGCAAGCAGAAGTCTGATTATGCCAATCAGTTGATGGAAAAGCAAAAGGCGAAGTATACCTACGGTGTGCTTGAGCGTCAGTTCCGCAACTTGTTTGAAAAGGCAAACCGCAAATCAGGCGTTACCGGTGAAATCCTGCTGCAGTTCCTGGAAGCTCGTCTGGACAACACGGTTTACCGCCTTGGCCTGGCACCGACCCGCCGCGCTGCCCGTCAGCTGGTGTCTCACCGCCACGTCACTGTAAACGGTGTGATCACCAACGCTCCTTCCGCTCAGCTGCGCCCCGGCGATATTGTTGCCGTGCGTGGTAAGTCTCAGGGCATGGAGGTCGTCCGTGACGCGGTTGAGTCTAAGTCGGATGTGCGCAAGTATGGCTGGCTGGAGTTCAATCGGGACAAGTTCCAGGGGGTTTTCCTGCAGTACCCGGAGCGGGAGCAAATCCCGGAAAAAATCAACGAGCAGCTGATCGTTGAACTTTACTCTAAGTAATGACCGTCCTACTGCCTATAGGGCAGCACTATATATAACGGCAAACGAATCAAAAGTGCCCTTCTCACAGGAGGGCACTTTTAGCCGTATAAGGCAATGCTTTCGGGCAGCGCCTATTCATCCTTTTCAGAACCACGTATGTCAATAGTATATGAGCATTCTTAATTTTCAGAAGCCGGACAAGATTGTAATGCAAAAAGCCGATGATTTCGAAGGGCTTTTTGAGTTCAAACCCCTTGAACCTGGCTTTGGCCAAACGGTAGGCAACTCGCTGCGCCGTGTACTGCTTTCCTCGCTCGAAGGCTTTGCTATCTCCGGTGTCCGCATCGCAGGGGTGGAGCACGAATTCGCCACCATCCGGGGCGTCGTAGAGGACGTTGTGGAAATCATCCTCAACCTTAAGCAGGTACGCCTCAAGCAGCTGCTTAGCGACGATGACATCAAGGACGAGAAGGTCTACCTGACCATCAACGGTAAGGAAGAATTCCGTGCCGGTGATATCGAAGAGCACACCAATGTGTTCAAGATTATGAACCCGGACCTGCTCATCTGCCAAATGGAGCCTTTCGTTAACCTCGAAGTCGAGCTGACGATCACCAAAGGCCGCGGTTACGTACCCGCCGATGAGAACCTGCCGAAGGACGCTCCTATTGGCGTTATCCCGGTGGATGCCATCTACACTCCGATCAAAAACGTAGCTTACCGCGTGGAAAATACGCGTGTTGGTCAGCGTACGGATTACGAGAAGCTGTCTATTGAGGTCAAAACGGATGGTACCATCCACCCGGAAGAAGCCATCAAGGAAGCTTCCCGCATCATGATTCAGCACCTCATGCTGATCACTGACGAGAACATCACCTTCGACGATCCGACCGGGCGGGAAGAGAATATCGTGGACGAGCACATCCTGCACATGCGCAAGCTGCTCAAAACGTCTCTGGAAGACCTCGACCTCTCCGTACGGGCGTACAACTGCCTGAAAGCTGCCAAAATCAATACCCTGGCAGAACTGGTGAAGTACGATACCCACGAGCTGCTGAAGTTCCGCAACTTTGGTAAGAAGTCTCTGGTAGAGATCGAAGAGCTGCTGCAAGACAAAGGCCTTACCTTCGGTATGGACCTGAGCAAGTACAAGCTCGACGAAGAGTAAAACCGACAACGGCGTTCTTTGATGTTTTGCGTAAAGCCGCAACCTTCTTCAAAGAACTACGCATAAAAAGTGATCACTGCAGGCAGCCCGTACGGGCAGATTTCATCACCTGCGATAACGGTCTTTGAGAACAGGAGTTGCCTGCTCTTCTCATGTGCCTCCGGGTGCTGCCTCAAGGATTAGTGTCGCAACGTAAATCATGTAAACATGAGACACGGTAAGCGTTTCAACCACCTCAAGCGTAAGGCGGGGCACCGTAAAGCCACCCTGCGCAACCTCGCTGCTGCTCTGATCGAGCACAAGCGCATTAACACCACACTGGCGAAAGCTAAGGCACTGCGCCTTTTCATTGAGCCACTCGTTACCAAGTCAAAGAAGAACGACACCCACTCTCGCCGGGTAGTCTTCCGCGCACTGGGCAACAAAAATGCAGTGACGGAGCTCTTCGGCCCGATTGCTGCTAAAATTGGCGACCGTCCGGGCGGTTATGTGCGCGTCATTAAGACGGGCTTCCGCCGCAGCGACAGCGCTGAGATGGCAATGATCGAGTTTGTGGACTTCAACGATGTATACGAACCGGGCAAGAACGAAGGCGGAGGACGCCGTCGCCGCCGCCGTGGTGGTTCAGGTGATGGCAGCAAGTCTGCTACATCTGCCACTGCTGCTACAGCTGCTGCTGCAACCGGCGCTGCTGCTGCTTCCGGTGAGGAAGAAGAGTAAACACAGCCTTGGGTATTTTGCCCATCATAAGAATAAAAAAGCGGACCCTCCCCGAAAGGAAGGCCCGCTTTTTTATTCTGGCAATGGTGATCAAGCTGCCGGAAGGAGCAGCTTGCCAGGTTTGGTCTGTCCTGTACGGCGATCAACCCGGCAAGCTACTTGTATTTTTTAGTTGGAGCTAATCGCGTAGGACAGACCCAAAACGTAGTAAGTCTGCAGCGGATTGTCGCTTAGGTTGGCCGCAAGCGCTTCCTGCTTGTTGCTGCGCAGGCCCACATCCAGTCCGATACCAATCCCTTTATACGCAGTGCTGAAGGTATTGACCCAAGTCCAGTTGGACAGATTTTCTGCATCCTGATAGCTGAGGAAGCCGGAGAAATTGGATTTCCAGTTCAGGCCCTCGGTGATGTTGCGGGTATAGTCTGCCAGTATTTTAGCACCCAGCGAAGATTCAAAAGTGAACTCCTGATCCGAGAATACGAAGTTGTAGTTAAGCGGATGCATGACGACTACCAGGTTGCGGATTGGCGTCCAGGTGGCACCTACACCCAAATCCAGGTAGCCCGGGTTATTAAACTGTCCGTCGAGCAGGGAAGTCCGGTATTCTCCCAAAGTGCTAACTGCAAATTTAGAAGACAGCTTATAGCCGTACAATGAGCTTACGTTGAGGGCATCCGCGGAC
>CAJXXJ010000123.1 GCA_913062745.1 uncultured Phaeodactylibacter sp. | reverse complement strand
GCTTGTTTGTCTGTCCCGGGGAGCCCTATTGCAATTCTTCCAGCCGTTTTCTGTAGACGAATTTAGGCGTTGAGCCGTAAAGTGCTTCATACAGTTGCCGGGCCTGCTGCTGATAATCCGAATTCCCCGGCTGTATACGCCATAGTTCGTAATAGATGCTTGCCTTTTGGTCTGCTTCCCCGGCTTCTTCCAAAAGCCCCTGCAGGATTTTCACAGCCTCCGGTTTGTCCTCGTGAGCGTACTGCTGTTTAGCGGCCAGCAGTTTTGCATCAAAGATAAGGTCAGGGTTGCCGAGCTCCTCCGACAGGGCGTGGGCTTCCTCCACCACAGCATCAAGTTCTCCGAGGCGGTTAACCGCGAGCAGTACGGCACCCTTTTCCACCAGGCTGGCCCCCAACACCAGTTTGTTGTTAATACGCCGGGTCACCTCTATTGCCCGGTCGTAATAGTGCAGGCTGCGATCGTACTGCTGCGTGAAGTAAAATACGTCTCCCAGGGTGTTCAGCGCTTTGGCAATACCTTTCTGATAGCTGAGCTCTTCGCACAGCATCAGGTTTTTTTGCAGGTATTCGATGGCGCGGGAGAAGTGGCCCTCGATGCTGTAGAGCTCTCCGATCAGGCCCAGGGCAATGGCAGTACCCTGCTTGTCGCCCAGTTCTTCACAGAGTTCCAGGTCGCGCTGGAAGTTTTCCATTGCCCGGTGGTAATCGCCCTTGCGCTCATAAACGCTGCCGATGCAGCCGATAGCGATGGAGGTCAGCAGCTTATTGCCCAGCTCTTCGCTTAGCGCCAGGCCTTTTTGGTAACTTTCCAGGGCTTCGTCGTAGTCTCCTTTTTCGAAGTACACGATCCCGAGGTTGGTGTACAGGTTGGCCATCCCCTGCTTATCATTGTACTGCTCGCTGATGGCCAGCTGCCGCTGCTGCGACTGAATACCGGCATCATAGTCGCCTTGGTTCATATAAGTCAGCCCAAGGTTGGATGCCACCTGCGCGCGGCCGCTGGGGTCCATGCTATCCGCATCGATACTGAGGCTGCGGCGAAAGTACTCTTTGGCTTCATCGTATTTTCCCTGCCGGAAGAAGAGGTTGCCCAGGCTGCCGTACACCTTGGCGCGCCCCGGCTGATCGTCGATCGACTCAAACAGGCCGGCGGCGATTTGCAGGTAGTTGCGGGCTTCATGGTATTCCCCTTTGAGAAGCAGCAATCCCCCCAGGTTATTATTAGCTTGTCCCAGCAGCAGCACATCCCGGGTGCGTTTGGCCAAAGAAAGGGCCTGCTCGTAGGCTTTCTGGCATTCCTCCCAGTTGCCGATGAGCTCCAGCACCTTGCCCTTATTGAGGTAGGTCTGTATCTGGTCCGCAGTATCTTTACGCTGCCCCAGCTTGTCCAGCAGCTTTTCGTAGTAGTCCAGCGCCCGCTGATTCTGGTAGTTGCTGCGGGCGTAATCAGCCGCCTTCTGCAGGTATTCGCAGGTTTTGTCAAACACCCCGGCCTGCTCGTAGTGGAAAGCCAGGTCTACGAAGCGCTCTTCCAGGTTGTTATGGTAAAGGCGCTCTATAGCTTCGGCGATCAACCGGTGGAGTTGCTCGAGGCGGGCACGCAGCTGCATGCTGTACACGGCTTCGCGCAAAAGGGAGTGGCGGAAGATGTAGCGCAGCTCATTCATAGCGTGCCATATTTGTCCGTTCTCCGCATGTTTGATCTGTTCTTTCAGCAGCTTGGAGGCCTGCCCGTTGGACTGATCGAACTCGGCCTGCGTTTTCATTACTTCTGAAAGGATCGGGATCTCAAATTCGCGCCCAATGACCGCTGCGGCCTTCACCGTTTCTTTCACCAAATCGGACAGGCGGTCGATACGCGCCGTCAGGATGGCGTTGATGGAGCTGGACAGCTGAATGTCCTTGTCTTTCATCGTCCAGGCCCCGTTTTCCTTTTCCAGCAAGCGGCGCTCGGCAAAGTATTCAAGGATTTGCTCCAGGTAGAACGGGTTGCTGTTGGAGGTGCGCAGCAGCATTTCAAAAAACTCAGGGCTGAGGGGGCCTTCCAGCCGGAGCTCCGCAAATTTCCGCACAGCTTCCGGGCTGAGAGTATTGAGGTCGATCTCCAATACCGGCAATTGCAATTGCTGCTCTACCTCTTCACTAAGGATGCGCGGCTTGGAGCCATCGTCGAGATAGCGGGAAGTCACTACCAGAAAGACCGGGAAGCGCTCCATCTGACGGACGAACTCGGCCAGCAGTTCCCGGCTGTTTTCATCGATCCAGTGCCCGTCTTCCAGCTCCAGCACCACCGGATGGATCAGCGATTCAGCAATCAACAGGTTGATGATGGAGGAGAGGGTGTTTTGGTAACGGCCTTTGGCATCGAGCAGGTCCCATATAGAGTCTTTAAAGTTTAGCCCGATGAGCGCAGCCAGCACGGACTTGGTACGCACCAGCTCGCGTCGTACGCTTTTGGCTTCTACCTGATTGACGCCGTCCAGCTCTTCCAGCAGCTGCTGATAGCGCTCCTCAAAGTGTTGCATATTGGCCAGGGAGGTACTTTCGGGGTACTGCTCGAAGTAGTTCTTCAGGAAGTAGATGAATGGATTGAACGGCTTTTTGAGGATTTGGTCGGCCTGACAGGTATGCCACTGCACCAGCTTTTGGCCGTAGAGCGTATCCTTTAGCTCATATACCAGGCGGCTTTTGCCTACGCCGGCTTCTCCGTAGATGTAGGCGATGCCGGCCGGCCGGTGGTCAAATAAAGGCTGGGCGGACTGCATCAGCTGCTCCATCTCCGACTCCCGGCCTACCAGCTCACTAATGTAGGTAGGGTGGGTCTCGTAGTTACGGCCTATCAGTTTGTAAGTAGGCACATTCCCCTTAATGCCTTTGTACTGTATATCTCCGCGGTGTTGAAAATTGAAATGCCGGTTCTTCTGTATATCGCTGTCTACCAGTACTTCGCCCCATTTGGCATAAGTCATCAGCCGGGCGGCAAGGTTGACGCGGTTGCCTACTGCTGCGTACTGACAACGCTCGGCACCCCCTACGATGCCGGCGTACGCAGTGCCCACGGTGATCCCTACCCGATACTCCAGGTCGGTATCCAGCTGCAGCTCGCGCAGGCTTTCCCGTAAGGTAAAAGTAAACTCCAGCGCGCGGTCGCTATTGTTTTCAAAAGATACGGGAGCGCCGAAGAAGCCGACCATCACGCCTCCTTTGTCTCCAAAGTCTACCTCTTTGAAGTAGCCGGAGAAATTATCGATTTGCTCCAGCACTTTCGTGGCAAACTGATCGAGCAGCTCGTGGGTATGCACGCCCCGGAAGGAAAGGAAAATGGATATGACGGTACGGAACTCCCCTTCCTGGCTGTAATTGGCAACTGCCTGTGGCAAAAACTGCAGGGCAATCTCCGGGTCGAGCGGCGGCAACTCAGTGACAGCAGGAACGGCAGCTTCCTTTTCGGGCACCAGGCCCCACACTTTATAGTAGCCCTCTTCCAGTTTCTTCAGATAGAACCCCTCCTCTTTAAGCTGCAGGCACATCGCTTCGTCGATCACAATATCCTGGTCCTGTGCCTTGGTCTGACAGTCTGCGCAGCTGTCGATGGGTTTTCCCCGAAAGTAAAACGCTTTGTGGTTCTCCCTGCCCACGATGCCCCACTCCACCTCCCCGAAGGAAAGCCCGAACTTGATACCGATGGTAAAGTTGCCGAAGCGGAACTCCCGCCGGCTGAACAGCTCCCGGGCTACCATGCCCAGCTGCACGATATCGCGGCCTTTTTCTGCAGACTGCTCGGAGGGAAAGATGGCGGTAAAGGCATCCCCGGCGTAGTAGGGAATAAAGCCCTCATTTGCGTACACCAGGCTGACCAGCGGCTCGAATATCTCGTTCAGCACATTAGTCAGTTGTTCCGCTCCGCGGTTCCCCTGCCGCATCAGCGCCTCGGTCAGCGGAGTGAAGCCGGAGAGGTCGACGAAAAGGGTGTAGGCATTGATGCGCCCGTAGGTATTGCCCTTCAGGAGTTGATCCTGTATATAGTGTGGAATAAGGTTCTTCACAGATCGTTGTCCTCGTTCTGTCTTATGTTAAGGGGGTAAATTACGAATTTTCGCTTTGGCGAAAGAATCCGGTGCCCGGGCTTAATTGCTTATTTGCCGGACGCTGCCTGACACTTGCCGAATGGCTGGCTAAAATTTTGCAGCGTACAGACCCGGACTTTAACGAGCCTTCGCCTGAAAAAATTTTACCCCTGACGCTGCATATCCATTAATAATTCCAGCAGGGAGCGGTCCAGCTGGTTTTTGGACACCAGCAACGCCTCGCCGGTAGCCGTACCGTACCGCGTTTTTTCCTGATAGTTTTTCCACTGTTTCTCCAGCATGAGCGCCCGCTCAAAAAAAGCAGTATGGGAGGGAGTCAGCGCGATCAGCTCCTGAATCAGGCTTTCGGTACGCCCGTTGCGAAATAGCTGCAACAATTCATCATGATCCACATTCAGCGCAGCACCGCCCGGCCCCGGTGGCTGCTCTGGCGAGGCCGCTGAGTAGTCCAGCTGTTGCCGGATATTTTCCATAAGTTCCCCCAGCTCCCGGCTGATATCGGCGTAAGCTTTATCGGGATTAGGATGTTCGGTGATGGCCTTCCCGCCCCGGGGCAGGGCCTGCAATTTACCGATCGGAAGCTGGTCAAGGTGGGCAACAGGCGAATAAAGCACGGGGATGAGCACCAGCCGTTTTTGTTGTTGCAGCTGCCAGGCGGCATCCTGTCCCTGCAGGCATTCCGGGTCTGCTATAAATTCGTTGCTGAGCAACAGCAGCACTACCTCTGTCTCCTGCAGTGCTTTTGCTAAAGCAGCTTCCCGGTCGCCGGCCGGAAGAGCATGCTGACTGGCCAGCTCCGCCCGCCTGAGGTGCAGGAGCAAGGCCATACTTTTGCGAAGCTCCTGAGCTCCTTCCTGATCGGCAGAGGCGTGCATCAGGAAGATATTGACCGGGCCTTTACCCCGGCTGTGCTTAAAGGGTGAGGGGGGCGGAGCGGCAGCTTCGGCCGTTGTGCCGGGTGTTTGCTGTACTTTTTCGCTCACGGTATCCAGAAGCCGGAACAGCTGCCGCTTCAGCCGGCGGCGACGTTCGCGCACGCTTGTATCTTCCCCCAGCTCCAGCGCATCGCGCTCCAGGGCGGATAGTTCTGCCTTTTGCATGCTTACGGCAGTCAGGTAAGACGGGGCGTACTGTTCGGCCAGGCTGCGCAGGCTTTCCAGGGCATCTTCAACCTGCCCGTCTTCCAGTTGCTGCCGGACGGCGGACAAGCGGGAGTCATCGGATGGCATACTTTTTCGTTTGCTGTAAAAGTATTGATTTTTTGATGGATATGCGGAGAATGCTTACTTTTCAAATCCGGGATATCCCCTAAAATAATTTGGACGCATGAAGAAGATACTGGTCGCTATTGATTTCTCACCCGCTGCCAGCAACGCTTACGAGTACGCTGTCTGGCTAAGCCTTGCGCTGGAAGCTGAGCTGCACCTGATCTACGTCAATCCGGCGGTACAGGCCTCGCCCACGCTTCCGCAAAAAGCCCTCCGCGAGCTGGTGGCGCGCGACAACCTGGAATACGAGCAACGCCTGCGCCGCCTGGCTACCGCTTATCCGGACCGGGTGCCGGAGCAGTGGTCGGAGCTCCGGCTCAAATCGCTGCGCGTGCGCAACGGCAGAGCTGTGCCTGCGCTGGTGAAAGAAGCCCGGGAGCTCTCTGCTGATTTGCTGGTAGTCGGCGTAAGAAGCAAGCATTACCTGCAGGACTACCTGTTTGGCAGCGTCAGTACCAAGCTGATTGAGCAGACGCCCTGCCCCTTGCTGATGATACCGGAGGGCTATGCCTTCAGGCCCGTTAGGAATATTGCATTTGCGGTAGATATCACGGCGGAGGCACAGCCTATGAAACTTATTCTGGAAGACTTTGCGGACAGCTTGGGCGCAGAAATTAGGCCTTTTTTCGTCAATATGCTGCCGGAAGAACAGGATAAGCTGAAAGTGGAGCGTATCAAAGCCCGCCACATGGACCTGGACATGGTACGTGACTTCTCCGTAAGCCGTGGTATCGATTACTACCTGGAAAGCGCATCGGCACAGATGCTGGCGATGTACCTGCCGGAGCGGGCCTTCCCGGAGAAGCTGCTGCACGGAAAACTGGCGAAGCGCGAAGCGTGGAAAAGCCCGCTGCCGTTTATGGTTTTTGGAGAACGATAGCCGCACCTTCAACCACCACACCCCTGCTTTAGTGCATCTTGCTACCGGCAAGCCACAACCTGCTGTGCCTTTTTTGCGTTTGAAGACCAGTTTAAACAACATTCATGAAAGGAGTCATACAGATCGCCCGCATCTTTGGCATACCGGTGCAAGTGCACTGGACTTTTGTCCTCATTTTCCTATGGGTGCTGATCAAAGGGTTGGGCGAAGCCTGGGATTGGTATACGATCGGCTGGATGATGGCTTTCGTACTCGCAATATTCTTCTGCGTAGTGCTGCACGAATTTGGCCATGCCCTTACTGCCCGCCGCTTCGGAGTGGATACCCGGGATATCATTCTTTCGCCTATAGGCGGAGTGGCCCGGCTCGACCGGCTTCCGGAAAACCCTATGCACGAATTTTTGGTCGCAGTGGCCGGCCCGGCGGTAAATGTGGGCATCAGCCTGACGCTGTCCGTCTTTCCGCTGGCTATTTCCGGCCATAGCCGCGACAAGTTCTACAACTTTTTTATGAGCCTGGCGTATCCGGGCAGCAATGTATTTGCCGTAGGGCTTTCTGCTTTTGATTACTTCCTGTTTGGCTTGATTTTCCTGAATATCATACTAGCTGTTTTCAACATGCTTCCGGCTTTCCCTATGGACGGGGGCCGGGTACTGCGGGCGCTTTTGTCGCTGCGCATGGGCCGGCTGCGGGCGACCCGGCTGGCCTCCTATATCGGTCAGGTGCTGGCTGTAGGGCTGGTAATATTTGGAATCTGGCAGTTTAGCGTGGTGACGGCAGTTGTGGGCGTATTTGTGTTTGTGATGGCAGTCAATGAGTACCGCATGGTACGCTTCGACGGGCTGCTGGATCAATATACCGTAGCGGATGTAGTGCGCCCGGCATTCACGCCGCTGTACGGAGATGAGCCGCTTAAAGCCGCTATTGACCGGCTGCAGCACGGCAGCGAACGGCATTTTTTGGTATTCGACCGCTGGCAAAATATACTGGGCACACTGAGTGAGCACAAACTAATGAAGCTGGCGAAGCAGAAGGATACTGATTTGCAAAAGCCGCTCTCAGAGGTAGTAAAGCGCCGGTATGAGGTGCTGCTGCTGCAGGATAGCATGCGGGAGGCGTTCCCTAAGGTGAGCTGGAAGGGGCAGGGCATACTCCCAGTCTACCATAAGCACCGGCTGGTGGGCGTAGTAGACCGGGAGAGCCTGGATTATCTGGTGAAGCTGAAAGGCAAAGGCGCTTAGTACGCTTTCGCGAAAAGCACCCGCTGATTGCTGGGCTTGCCGGTAAGGACACATTTGCCTTCTTCGGCTTCGTTGTCGAGTGGGATACAACGGATCGTGGCTTTGGTCAGCTCCTTAATTTTTACCTCTGTTTCGGTGGTGCCGTCCCAGTGTGCGGAAATGAAGCCGCCCCCCCAGGACTCCGGGTATCCTTCTTTCTTATCCTTGAGCACAGCCTTGAATTCGTCAAAAGTATCTACGCGGGTAATGTGCGCATCACGGAATGCTTTAGCCCGCTGGAACAAGTTGTCCTGTATTTCTTCCAGCAACTGCTCCACGTGTGCAGCTACGCCGTCGATCGGCACAAAGGTTTTCTCCTTGGTGTCGCGGCGGGCCACTTCTACCTGCCCTTTCTCCAGATCGCGCTTACCGATGCCGAGGCGTACCGGGATGCCTTTCATTTCGTGCTCGGCAAATTTGAAGCCCGGCCGTTTGCGGTCATCCTTATCATACTTGACGGAAATGCCTTTTTCTTTGAGTGCCGCCATGAGTTGATCAGCTACTTCGCCGATTTCCGGTGCCGGCTTGGGTATGGGCACGATGACCACCTGGGTAGGAGCAAGCTTGGGCGGGAGCACCAGGCCGTCGTCGTCGGAGTGTGTCATGATGAGGCCGCCGAGCAGCCGGGTAGACACGCCCCAGGAGGTAGCCCAAACGTATTCTTCCTGGTTTTCTTCATTCAGGAACTTGACATCAAAGGCGCGGGCAAAATTCTGGCCCAGGAAGTGAGAGGTGCCCGCCTGCAGCGCTTTGCCATCCTGCATCAGTGCCTCGATAGTGTAAGTCTCATCAGCGCCGGCAAAACGCTCGTTCGCCGTTTTTACCCCCCGGATGACCGGCATCGCCATATAGTTTTCCGCAAAGTCAGCGTAAACCTGTTGCATGCGCAGGGTCTCCTCCACCGCTTCCTCGCGGGTAGCATGGGCGGTATGGCCTTCCTGCCACAGAAACTCAGCGGTACGCAGAAACATCCGGGTGCGCATCTCCCAGCGTACTACATTTGCCCACTGATTGATCAGCAGGGGCAGGTC
This sequence comes from uncultured Phaeodactylibacter sp., assembly GCA_913062745.1. GTDB lineage: Bacteria > Bacteroidota > Bacteroidia > Chitinophagales > Saprospiraceae > Phaeodactylibacter. Next base: position 123 of record CAJXXJ010000123.1, on the reverse strand, counting down.
CCGGTAAGAGTTGATCCAGTCTTTGTAAGTATCCCATATGATGGTTTCAGAGGTGGGGCGAATGATGAGCTCCTCCTCCAGTTGGGCAGAGGGGTCGACGACCACACCGTTCCCGTCCGGGTC
>CAJXXJ010000122.1 GCA_913062745.1 uncultured Phaeodactylibacter sp. | reverse complement strand
GAAGTAGTAAGGTATACACCGGTCGCTACCCAAATCTCAGTACCTGAGTTTGGCGCAGCCATAGCCAATGCTTGATGCAGGTCACCAAGTGGTGATGACCAAGAAGAGCCATCTCCGTTGCAATCCGGCTTCACGAAGATGCGGTCTGTTTGTTGCGCACCGAGCTGTAGAAGCGACAGTGCAGCGATGATAAATAATGTTACTCGTTTCACGCCTAAGAATTTGAAGTTGGTTAAAAACTGAATTGTCTTTGGGAAAAGAACTCAGTCAACCAGGGCGGTTACTCGATCCTTATCATAGCGCTTGGGAAGAGTGCCTGATAAGTTCACCGTCCTCGCCAATAGAGGCGTCAAACGAAGAACAAAATTTGGGTATTGGGATACGGAGGTGTCAAGCTCCAATATCTTGTCGATTTGTCAGCGTTGGGAATACGCTTTCAAATCTAACGCTAAGATATGCTTTTTTTTATCATAAATGCAAGTTCAATTTAAAAAAAAGCATATCTAAACGTCGCGGACCGTATCAAAACCCGGAAAAACCGGGCGCTCACCGTTGTGATTAGAAACGGACTGCTCTCAGGCAACGGACTTAAACATAGATAGGAAAGGTTCGCGGAAGTGTGCTTTCTTTGGGAGTTGAAAGCACAAGTGGGAACCGCAGGACCCTGCAGCATCAAATTATTAAGTGCCGTTAATTGTCATTTGGGTGGGGTAAAGCTGATCTGTTGGATTAGCTTGGGAATTATGATCCTATTTAACGGCACCGATTTGCTGATTGTTACATGCAGGGGTGCGAAAAATGAGGAAAAATCAACTTTATCCATAACCCGCCTCTAATATAAAGTTTTTTGGTGTATGTTAACATGAAACCGGCATAAAAAAATTAGGGGGACGGTTTTTTCCCGTTTAATGTAACGAAAAACGAACCGATGCGTATCATAGTACGTGATACTAAACTTTTGAGCAACTTCTACTGCCAAAACCTTATTAACGATACGCAGGCACACATGCGGCAGCCGCCGTCCGGTGCGAATAGCAGAACTGCTTTTCGGCAAGACAGGGCCGGGCTTTCGGCTCGCTGGTAGGTACAGCAATAAATGGCTGATGTGTTCGCCTGATGTCATTTCTGATGGGTGCCCGACTAATTTGATTAGAAATTAGCATTCGTTATCATACTTTGTCTATATTAGCGAAGTCCCGGAAGAAATAGCAACTATCCTCTTAGCAGGATCCCCCCTTGTGATAAATAAGACAACGAAGACCTGTAAGATTTATCGAAACCAAAACCAGTGATTGTGAGAAAAAAGCTCTTAATCTGGTTATTGGCCTTCTGGGGTATTCCTATTTTCCTGGTTGCACAGGACATCCACTACTCCCAGTTTGGCTATTCACCAGCAACGACCAGCCCCGGCCTTACCGGGGTGTTCCGCGGGAAATTCCGGGCTATAGCCAATGCGCGCACACAGTGGCATTCTGTGTCCTCCGTCGACTATACCACCTTTTCCGCCAGCGCTGATATCAAGCTGCCCAACCGGGACAGGAGCCGCAACGGGTTTTGGGCGCTCGGAGGCAACTTTAACTACGATCAGGCAGGTACTTCCGTATTGCAAAATAGCAATCTCAACCTTGCTGCTTCCTACACGCAGACCCTCGGCAAAATCGGGAGGGAGAAGGAGCGCTACATGTTCCTCACCGCCGGTGTGCAGCAGGGGATCGCCCGCCGGGAGTTCCGGTTTCGGGATTTGATCTTTCCTGTTCAGTACGACCCCAGTACCGGTAACGGAAACACTGGCATAGACCACGGTGAGGATGGGCTGCTACGCAACTCCAATACCTTCGGTGATTTCAGCGCAGGCCTGAATTTCCGCATTCAGGATTTCAGCTCCTGCGAGATTGTCAATGACCTGCGCGAACGGTTCTGGATCGATATCGGGGTGGGTGTTTTCCACCTCAACCGGCCCAATCAGGCGTTTGAGGAAGGCCGGGAAGAAGAGCTGCCCATGCGCTTCAGCCCCTACATTATGTGGAACAAAGAGGTGGCGGATCTGCCGCTCGACTTTTTTGGGCACCTCAACTTTCAGTTCCAGGGGCCTTACCGCGAATACCTGACGCACTTTGGCGGCCGGATTTACTTTGACCGCGTGCCGGGCAAGCAGTTTGCACTGGAACTGAGCTCAGGCTACCGGTTCAACCCGGATCTTGGAGATACGGTATATCCGGCGATCGGCATTCAGTACGGAAACGTCTTCGCCAGTGTGGCGTATGACCTTAATATATCTGATTTTGAAGTGGCCACCCGCAACCGGGGAGGCTTTGAATTGATATTCCGGTATACACTTAATACTGTATGCCTTGACAAATATTTCTGCCCGCTGCTCTAGATAGAAAGCGAGGTATAGAGCGCCCAAACAATTGATGCACCACAAAAACGCAAGCCACTCTTTTGGGGCGGGGGATTCTCCTCTGCCGCCGGCGTGCGTCCGAAGTAGTACGCTTTTAAACCGGCACGCTACCCCCCGTATTAACTAAATATGCACGCTGGCAGCCGGCGGCCGTTTAGGCCAGCTGCTGCGACAATAGTGTTTGATGTTTTTTTAAGCGAGTAAAGCTGCTCAATTGAGGTGCCTGACAATTATTGCCGGTAGCACTTTTGGGCATGAACGGACAAATATTGACCTTATGAAAATCAAGTTATGGTCCATTATTGCCATGCTATTCTTTACGGTACAAGGGATGGGTCAATCCCTCAACAAAGTACTGGAGGAGGGAGACAAGGCTTATGAAAGCAGGGACTACTACACGGCCTACCGATGCTATGAGAAAGTCCTGGAATATGAGGATAAGCACTACGGCCGCCCGGCGCGCCGGGTGCGGTATCAGCAGGGGCTTGCCGCTCAGCGGTTCAACTACTTCAGTATGGCCGATACGATATTTCGCGGCCTGATCAGGGAGGATGCCCCAAAGGATTCTATCTATGCCCTTTCCACCTACTATCTTGGCCAGTCTGTTCTTGTGCAGGCCCGTACGCCGGAAGACTACCAGAAAGCAAAAGGCTTATTTGAGCGGGTGCAGAATGAACTGTTGCCACTCATCTCTGAACAGGAAAGCATCCGGAATACATATCGAAGGCAGGCCGAAGCAGGCATACGGGATGCCAATTTCGGCGAAAGCCGGGGGAGTTGGGTGCCACAGGATACGCTTACGCGATTAGCAGACCCGCACCTTAATTCCCGCTTTTCCGATTATGCTCCAAAGCTGTACGGAGATACGCTTTACTTCTCATCCCTGCGCTTCGCACAGTCGGTCCGCAGGCAGTCCACGACTTATTCCCGTAACCTCTTCGCAGTCCTTAGCGGAGAGGATTCGCTGTATGTAGATACTGTGCAAATAATTCCTCAAAAAGGAATCTTCAATGAAGAAGACCGGTACACCAACCACCGTGCTCTTTCTGCGGATGGCAGTTATGTGGTCTTTACCAGCTGCGAGCAGCAGCGCACGGAAATTAACTGCAAGCTGTACCGGCGCCAACTGCTTAGTGATGGAAGCTGGAGCGAGCCACAATTGCTGAATGTCAATGACGAAACAGCCGCTTATACGACCAAACAGCCGGCGTTTTTCCGGGACTGCAGCGGCCAGGAATATCTGGTTTTTGCCTCCGATCGGCCCGGCGGCGAAGGGGGGCTCGATTTATGGCAGGCCACCTTTAACGCACAGTCCGGAAGGGTAGGAGCGCCTGTAAATTTGGGAGACACCATCAACACCATATTTGACGAAGAGTCGCCATATTTCTGGGCACTCAACAGCAAGCTGTACTTCAGCTCCAACCGCCCCGGCGGCTACGGGCAGCACGACCTGTTCGTGTCCCGGTACGATAACGGAATCTGGTCAGAGCCCGAAAACCTGGGCGCACCCTACAATTCCGGCTACAACGACATGTATTATTTCTCCACTCCGGACGGCAGCCGCGCTTTTCTTTCCAGCGACCGGCCCCGCTCGATGCGCTTTATTGACACCCTTGATGCCTGCTGCCAGGATATTTATACCCGGCAATTGGACCTGAAACGCAGCATTGAGCTGCAGTTAGCGCAGTGTGAAGAAAAACCAACCGGCGTGGGTGGGACTCAGCTTACTGTGGAAGACATTACGATCTGCGGGCAGGAGAGCATCGTGTTCGATACTACCGTAAGCGACCCCTACTTCCGCATGGAGCTGCCGGCACGCCGCTTCCGCAAATACCGTATTTCAGCCTCGACGTCCGGCCTGTCTCAGGATTCCAGCCTGGTCATTGACTTTGCCCGCCCGGAATTCGAGAGAGACAGCACCCCCTTAGTAGATTTCAGCCAGTATCCTGATTTCCTGGAGCTGGAAATACAGCCGGATATTGCGAATGCGCCGGATCGGGAAGCCGTGGAGTTTGCCCTTACCGGTACCGTCACCCCCAAGGTCACTAACAGCCTGAATGGAGAAAATTTGGGAGCCATAGCCGGAGATAATACGTTCCGCCTGGCATTCAACGAGCCTTATGATATCGGGATGAACATCAATACGCCCAATAATCAGGATACCATCACCGGTATCTTCGGCGAGCAAAGGCTGATCATCAAAGCTACACGAGTCGATGGGGTCGTTTTCCCGGAACAATCCTGCCAGCCGGTATGCCGGGAAAAGGTTTTCATGCCACTGACTGCGGAAGTGATTTTCGACCCCAGCCTTTTCTTTGATAATGACCGCCCTTTGCGGACACCGCCGCCGCCCCGTCAGCTCATTAGTGTAACCCAGGAGCAATTAGGTGAAATCACCAGCGAGTATGAAGGGCTGCTGGAAGATTACCAGGAGAATAATGACCAAACCGACGATGCTGTGCAAGGGCGTATCGGAGATTTCTTCGATGATGAATTGAAAGGGGGGATTCAGGAATTGCAGAGCCTCCCGCAGCGGTTGTACGAAGCGCTTGAGCAAGTAGATTCTGATCAGCGCATAGTAGTGGAAATCAAAGGCTACTGCAGTACCCGGGGTGGGTCTATATACAATGACAGCCTGGCGATCCGCCGTATTCAGTGTATTACAGACTTCCTGGAAGAGCAAAGAATAGATACGAATGGAGATGGTAATCTGGACAGTAGCTTTAGCATTTATATGGAAACCTGGCAGGTAGACAGTTTGCAAAAGCGTAGCTACGTCAAGGGAGATAGGCCCATCATTATCGTCCCCAAGCCCTTGGGTGAATCGACAGCCGGCGCTACCTACCCCGAAACGGGTACTGCTTCCAAGTATAGTATCGGTGCGGCTCTTGACCGCCGGGTTGAGCTAACAGCAATTGCACGTCAGGATCCACCGACCTGCGAAATATTTAAGATTAGAGAAGGTTGCGCCGACTGCGTACAAATTGACGAAAGTATCAGTAAAAACCCCGAACGATGAATCGAAACGGTAAAGAACTATTGCGCTTCAGCTTATTGGCTGTGGCATTGATCGCCGGATTGGTGCTTCAGGCCCGCACAAGCACCGCCCCGGAAAGCCGCTATGCCCGGGAGGAGCTGCCGTGGTCCGCTCAGGATACGGTCAAGCCGGTCTTTCAGGATCCCGTTTGCGACCTGGTCTGCCCGGAGTTTGAGCTTGACATCGTGACGGTCAGAGCGACCTGCGGCGAGGCCGACGGGCAGGCAGAGGTTTTTCCGGAAGGTTTTCCGGCGGGGACGGTATTCGAGTATGCATGGTCCGGCGGCGTATCGGATGCAGCGAAGGCAGACAGCCTGGCAGCCGGCACCTACACGGTCACGGTTAGCGTAGTGGAAACGACCGACGAATGGTTCAGCGGCTGTTTATTGATCGAAGATGTAATCATCAACTCAGTCGGCGGCCCGGGCCTTTCGGTAACGGTGAAAAAACCGACCGACTGCGCCAGCCAGAACGGCAAGGCGAATCTGACGATTTCCGGAGGCACTCCGCCCTATACCGCAGAGTGGGAGTTGCAAAACAGCGCCAGCTTTGCATCGGAAGGGACTTATACCATCGAGAACCTGCAGCCGGGCATCAACCTGCTCGTAGTGACTGATGCGGAAGGCTGCCAGAGCACCATTGAGGTGGATATTCCGGTGGACCCTTTTGCGTTCAGCGTAAACCTGCTGACTCAAAACCCCTCTGAATGCGGTGCTTCTGACGGAAGCCTCACCATAGATATCACCGGAGGCCTTCCTCCTTACATCATCGTACTGAATGGAGATGAAAACAACGCAATAGAAATATTCAGCACCACTTACACCTTTGAAAACCTGCCCTCCGGCGCCTATACCGTGCGGGTGGAAGATGCTGTTTCCTGCGAAGCCGAAGTAGAGACAAGCCTGCAGGTAGATTGTGACTTCAGTGGCTGGACGGCTGCGGATGCTTCCTGCCCCGGCGGAGACGGTACGCTGGTATTCGATGGCAGTGGCAGCAGTGCGGAAACCTTCGAAATACGGCAGGTGAATTCCACTGACCTGATCGCCTCCTTTGCGGGCAATCAGAGCGAAATTGTAGCCCTCCCTCCCGGCCAGTACGAAGTACGCCGCACCAGCACAGCTGATGCTTGCGTTTGTGAAGATATTTTTACCATCACCGACCCCGATCCATTCGAGGTGGAAATAGAGATGGTTCCGGCCTCTTGCAGCAGCTCAGGTACCATCTCAGACGGCAGCATAAGCGTGGTCAGCATTAAAGGCGGCACTCCGCCCTACCAGATTTTCATCGACGGCCAGCCGGCTGCGCTCAACGAAACGGTTAGTGTGCCTGCCGCCGGCACTTATCAGGTGCGGGTAATGGATGCCAACGGCTGTGATGTGGCATCAGACGTCATTGTTTCCGGTGACGGGCAGGTAGTGGAAGGCGGCAGCTACCAGCTGATTGAGCTGTGCGCCGAAGAGGACACGCTTTCCATTCAGTTGGAAGGATCCGTAACAGACCCATCCTTCACCTACAGCTGGTCTCCGGCTGCGGGCCTGAATGACCCGGCGGCAGCTACGCCTGTAGCATCTGTAACCGGTGACGTGACCTACTTCGCTACTATCACGGATGGAGCATGTGAAAATTACCTGGATACCGTGGAAATCCGCCTGCTGCCGGTACCCGAGATTGTGCTGCAGGTGTTTTCAGATACTATACTGTGCAATCCGGAGAGCCCCGTCATAATCGCCAGTGTAAGCAGCCCCTACGACTCCATAGTATGGCTTCAAAACGGGATGCCGGTTGATGAAGACAACAACAGCACCTTCCTGGCCCTTCCAACAGAATCAGATGCCACCTACGCTGTAAAGGTCACCGCTGACAACGGCTGCTCCAGCTTTTTAGAGTTCGAGCTGACCGAGCTTTTCGTTATCCTCGGAGGTGATATCAGTGTTTCCGCCACAGATACAACGATCTGTGAGGGAAATACGGCATTGCTTACCGCTACCATTACTCAGGGCGGCCCCGTTGCCTCTTACCGCTGGTATCCTGCGGATGACCCGCTCAACACCCTGTCTACCTCTGCCACGCTGGAAGTAAGCCCCGGTGCGGGAAGCTATGAGTACGTAGTGGAAGTTCGGGATTTTTGCGACAGCACCGCGATAGATACGTCTAATCTGACAGTTGTACCTTCCGGCCCGCTGGATATTGAACAGGGGGATACCGCTATCTGCGCCGGTAGTTCTGTACTGCTCAGCCTGGCTGATGTTCCCGGCGATACAGTACAGTGGGTGGATGGTGCCGGGAACATACTAGGCAGTGGTAACCCATTTTTGGCTACCCCACAGGATAGCGTGACGATCTATTTCGCTGTTGATCCGGTAAACGAATGCATCTTTCCGGACAGCGTAACTGTCAGCTGGCTGCCACCGCTGGGGGAGGTAATGGTCAGTACCACAAATGCCAGCTTATGCCCGGGAGACCCGCTGACCCTCACGGCGGATGCTGAAAATGCCGACGGATATATCTGGACCCTTGCCGGGGAAGTACTATCCACAGAAGCAAGCTTGCAGTTAGATAATGCAGTTTCCGGCACCCTTGTATATATGGTATCTGCTTTCAACAGCTGCGATACGCTTACCGCTACCTCCTCTATAACGGTGGAGGAAACCGTAACCGTAGCCGCACAGCCGGATACTCTGGTGCAGCTTTGTGCGCCGGTAGAAGACAGCATTTGCTTCAGCGCTACTATTGCTCAGGGGCCAGCGACCGCTGATGATATCATCTGGTATGATGCGTCCGGTAGCGTAGTGGGCACAGGCAGCGAGCTTTGTGTGCTGCCTACCGAAGGGGAAAGCACCTACACCGCTTCCGTAGACAGCACCCTTTTCTGTAACGTGCAGGGTGATGAAGTCCGCGTACAGGTGAGCACCGAGGAGCCCCCGCCACCGGGCACGGAAGACGAGCTTAAGGTCTGTATAGGCGAGACGCTCACAGTAGGCCCGGCAGCAGATTACCCTGTAGATTATCAATGGGCAGATGCAGCGGGCAACGTCGTTGCAGACAATGAGGTGCTGCTGGTCACGCCTGACACAGCCGGCACTACAGCATATACTTTTATAGCTTCCAATGCCTGCGGTGCTGCTTCCTATACCGTTACGGTAGTAGCGTTGGATAGCAGTGCGCTGCAAATAGAAGGCGCGGAGGATAGCTTTTGCGAAAGCGAAAATGTGACGCTGACATCCGATTTCGACTACCCGGACTGCCTGCTGTGGAC
>CAJXXJ010000121.1 GCA_913062745.1 uncultured Phaeodactylibacter sp. | reverse complement strand
CGCCCCCTAGCCCCCTAAAGGCGGGAACTGCAGCCCGCAAAAATCAATCCCTTTTGAAAATGTCTAGTAGTGTGTTCATGGGGCATAGTGCTGATCACTGTGCCCCATGAATAACCTTTCTAGACTACCTTGAAGTCCTGCACTTTTACGGGCTCACCCCACATGTGCATGGACATTTCCTCCTCCACTTGCAGCAGGGTGGCTTCCACGTCGAGCTCCCGCTCCTGAAGTTCAGCCGGCATATCTACCGGGCGGTATTCGGTGCCATCTTCTCCAATAATGCCCCAGAAGCCTCCTTCCAGTTCAAGATACTTAACGGTGCCTCTAATTTTTTTCTTCATCGCCATTTTGTTGAATTGTCGTAGTCGGTAAAAATTGCTGTACGGTAGCATTTAAGCGCTCAATCATCTTGCTTTGTTCGCGGATGGTTTGCTTTAATTCATCCATCTCTTACCGCAGGTAGCGCTTGATGTTGTCCGGAGACGGCAGAAAGGGGCTGATTTTGGCGCGCACGTACCAGATTTCCCGGATGTCGCCGATATTGACGGTGTACGGTTCGTAGTACGCGTTATCGGAAAAAAGCTTCAGTTGCTTTTCGGCCTTGAGCCGGTTGACCACCCGCTTGACGACCACATCGGCTCGGGTGACGATGACGTACACGTAATTATCCTTGATCGCAGTTTCCCAAAGAGTGGGCTCCAGATAGCTACAGACCACTTTGTCCCCTTCGAACATCGTTGGCTCCATGCTGTCGCCCGCCACATCGAAAGCGCGGTGCGTGCCGACTTTGTATTTATAGTCCGGCAAAGTGAAGGTGGGCAGCTCCTGTATGAAGGTGGGGTCCGACATGTCGGAGGCGTATCCGGCCTGCGCCGGCACCGGCACATGCACAATGCGCTCGTCTTCATCGGAATTGGTAACGATGGTCAGCACGCGGAAGCTGTTGTCGCTTTCCTCGCTCATGAACATCGGGCCCTCGCCGGTATAGATGTAGACCGGGTTGATTTTGTACTTCTCAACGGCTTTACGAAGGAGTTCTATTGTCACATCACGCCGGCCTTTCAGGATTTCACTCAGGCTTTGCGGCAGATAATCAAGAGACAAAGCAAACTGACGGCTTGACCGAACCCGATTATCCTCCCGCAATTTGTCGTGGCACTTAATAAATCGCTGTGTGACAATATTGCTCATAGGCTGGAGTTTCCAACAAATATAAAAGGCCTGTCCTTAAAATGAGTAGACCGCCCACCTTTTTTATCAAAAAAGTTACATTTATTGCAAGGACTCCTCCGGGTAAAACTGGAAGGGCAGCCGGGTTTCGTGCCGAAGCGTACTGTCCACGCCTTCGCCATCAAATACGATGCGCAGCACCTGCCCGCCTACCGATATGGAGTCCATCGGCAGAAAAGTGCGCAGCCCGTACTGCCTGGTATCTTCGCGCTCATAGACGTACAAACCCGACGGCTCGACCTGCTGCTCTCCGACGTAAAAATGGTAGTATTTGCCCAGGCAATCCACCCAGGCTTGCACTCTGTCCCAGGAGGTGGTGAACTCGCTGCGGTCGCAGTGTTCCCTTACTTTCGACCGGGAGTCTGGCTTGATGTTGACAAAAACCGGCAAGACTGTACCACGCACCACTTCAGAAGGAATAGAAGCGAACGGGATATACTCCCCTTCTGCCCGGCGGTCATCGTAGCCCAGTTGGTGCATACGGGCATCCGTCAGCCGGATTTTCTCTTCGTAGGCAGGGTTAGTGAACAACACCCGTGACTCCTCAATCAACGGGAAAGACGTAAAAGCCACCACAAAGAGGTATACCATGGACAGCCCAAACAGGCCATACCCCTTGCTGTTGGTCATGAAGATATAGGTGATATAGGTCACGGGCCGGAAAAATGGCCCGTACAGCACCTTCGTTGCTAACATGCTCCACGGAAAGTGAATACGTTTCACCCACTCGCGCTCCCGCAGCTGGGGCAGCCCCAAGAATGACTGTATCAGAAAGGAAAACATCATCACTCCCCCAATGACAAACAGTACCGTGCGGAACTCCAGCCCCGGGAAAGGCAGCGCAATTACATAAGACAACAGCATCAGGATTGCGATTACCAGCGATATGCTCACGAAAATCATAGTGAACAGGGAAGCCACCGAGAAGATGACGCTGCAAAAGTCGTCCAGCTGTTTATTGAAAGCCCCGAAGTCCGGAAACTTCCGTTTCAGCTTTTCCGAATAGTCCCGGCTGAACTTCTCTGATTCGGTATTGATACCGTTTGGGTACACGCTGGCCAGCCCCACGTTGCCGATCCACAGCGTACGCAGCAGGAAATGCAGGACGAAGTTTACAATCAGCAGCTGTGAGGCCAGGATGAGGTAAATAAACAGCAGATAACCAATGCTGAGAAATTCCTGGCTGAAGGTATCCAGGCACCAAATGATCAGCTTCTTGATCAAATCGGGCAATTGCAGCGCTCCGAAGATTGCGATACCCGAAATGATCAATTCTGCCTGATAGCTTTCCTGCTCCAGTTTTTCCAGCCATGTTGGCTTGCTCGATGGGGCTTTTGGCGTGGCCATGGCATCAGAAGCTATTGACAATAGCGACAAAGTCTTTCGCCTTGAGCGATGCCCCGCCGATCAGCCCGCCGTCCACATCCTCCTGCGAGAACAGTTCCTTGGCGTTGCCGGGCTTTACCGAACCGCCGTAGAGGATGCTCAGGCCATCCGCGGTGGCATCATCGTACTGCTCGCGCACCAGCTTGCGGATATGGGCGTGCATTTCCTGTGCCTGCTCCGGGCTAGCCGTCTTGCCGGTACCGATCGCCCAGACCGGTTCGTAAGCGATGACGATTTTGGAGAAATCCTCTTTGCTGAGGTGGAACAGCGCTGTTTTGACCTGCTCGGCCACCAGTTCGTTCTGTTTGCCGTCCTCGCGCACTTCCAGCGGCTCGCCGCAGCAGTAGATGGGCTGCATGCCATTCGCCAGTACAGCATCTACCTTCTTCGCGATCAGCTCGTCGTCTTCGTGGAAGTAAGCCCGGCGCTCGGAGTGCCCGAGGATGACGTAGCCTACGCCGCAGGACTTCAGCATGGGTGCGGAAACCTCGCCGGTATAAGCACCACTCTCCTCCTGATGGCAGTTCTGAGCGGCCAGGTGCACGTTAGAGATGTCCTTGATGATGCGGCTGACATTCATCAGGTGGATATAGGGCGTGCCGAGGATGACCAGGGTATCCGAGGGCTGCATAGCGTCTACGATGCCTTTGGTCAGGTCGCGCCCTTCCTCGTAGTCCTTGTTCATTTTCCAGTTACCGGCTACAATTTGTTGTCGTTTCATGAAGGTTCTGTTTTTTTATGAGGTGATTTTGCGTTTGGCCTTGCCACGCTTGGTGTACTCTACGTTGGCGGGGATGCGGTGGCCCGGGCGGCTCCACTTTGGCTTTTCCGTACTGTCTTCTTCCGGTACGGGCTGCGGTTGCGGCTTCGGGTGTTTCGCAAAGGGAGCAGTCGGCTTCAGCCCCAGCAGTTCAAACATCTGCAGGTCCTCATCCGCGTCCGGGTTGGGCGTGGTCAGCAGCTTGTCGCCGGCAAAGATAGAGCCTGCGCCCGCCATAAAGCACAGCGCCTGCCCCTCGCGTGTCATTTGGGTGCGGCCCGCGCTGAGGCGTACGGTAGACCCGGGCATCACGATGCGCGCCGTAGCGACCATTCGCACCATATCCCAGATGGGCACCGGCTCCTGCTCCTCCATCGGCGTGCCTTCCACAGCGACCAGCGCGTTGATGGGCACAGATTCCGGCTGCGGGTCGAGCTGCGAGAGGGTCAGCAGCATCTGGCAGCGGTCTTCTACCGACTCGCCCATGCCGATGATGCCGCCTGAGCAGACTGTCAGTTTTGCTTTGCGGACATTCTCCAGCGTCTTCAGGCGGTCTTCGTAGCCGCGGGTGGGGATGATCTCTTTGTAGTATTCTTCGGAAGTATCCAGGTTATGGTTGTAGGCATAAAGCCCGGCAGCCGCCAGCTTTTGAGCCTGCTTTTCCGTGACCATCCCGAGCGTCGCACAGACCTCCATGTCCATCTCGTTGACCGTTTGTACCAGCTCAATGACGCGGTCGAAGTCCTCGTCATCGCGCACATTGCGCCAGGCAGCACCCATGCACAGGCGGGAAGCGCCCAGCATACGCGCCCGGTTGGCGGCAGTAGCCACCTGTTCCACGCTCATCAGGCCGTGCTCTTCTACATCGGTATGGTAGCGGGCGGCCTGCGGGCAGTAACCGCAGTCTTCGGGGCAGCCCCCGGTTTTGATAGACAGCAGGCTGCTGATCTGCACTTCATTCGGGTCGTGGTGCTGCCGGTGGACGGTCGCGGCTTCGTATACCAGTTCCAGTAAAGGTTTTCGATAGAGCGCCAGAATGTCTTCCAGTGTCCAGTTGTGTTGTTGTTCCATATTTTAAAGCTAACTTTTCTTTCGGTTATACCAGGCTTCCATGCCGATAGCCAGCCCCAGAGGGATCAGCATCATCGACAGGTTCCAGTACCAGGCCAGCGGGGCCTGATTGTGATTGATGACTTTTACGGAAGGGCTGATTTCGTAGCCTTTTTCCCGCAGTTTTTGCAGTGCTCCCTGATTGCCATCCGGCAGTTCCCGCACTACGCCCCGTACTGCCTGCTGCCCCGGCTCGATGCAGTTGTTTTCCTCCACGCAGGGCGAATGAAAATCGGCAGTCCAGGCCAGCAGAGAAGGGCTGACCGGCTCACCGCGCTGCTGCTTTTGCCAGTCTTCAGCGCTGAGCAGCGGATAGAGCAGAATGGGTGGGTCATTCTCGTATTCTGAGGTTTGATGCACAAATTCGCCACTCAGCCAGGCATCCGGTATTTCGATATAATCGGAATCGCCAATGCCGTGCTGCACGATTTGTTCCATTTCAAAAGCGCGCAGCTTATGCGTACCAAAGAACTGTGAAATCAGGCTGTTGCAGCCATTGATAAAAAAGACGATACAGACCAGTACAATAATGATTCTAACTATCATGAGTTGACGCTTTTCAGCAAAATGCTCACGGCCTGCCCGCCAAAACCGGCTGCGTTGACCAGTACGCTATCCATGCGGCTTTCCGGCTTCTGCCCGATCCAGCCCGGCTGCGGGCACCAGGCCTGATCGCGGAGCAGCAGCAGGGCAAGCTCCAGGCTCAGGGCACCGGAAGCCCCTAAAGTATGGCCTATTTTCCACTTATTAGAAGCCAGGGGCGGAATATTTTCCCCGAACAGCGCCTGCAGCGCTGCCCGTTCGGCGCGGTCGCCCTTGCGGGTACCGGGCGCGTGCGGGATGATGACGTCAGGCCGGCTCAGCCCCGCCTGATCGAGCGCTTTGCGCATAGCCCGCTGCAGTGCCTGCCCATCCGGCTGCATACCGGCAGCGGAAGGCAGCGGCTCCTGCCCGTAGCCCAGCCCGGCCACCCAGGCCTGTGCCTGCTCCGGTTCTGTTTCCAGCGCAAAGCAGGCGGCACCTTCTCCGAGCACCATAGTATTTTCGCGTTTGCCGACGTCCAGCGCCCGGCAGGGGTAGGTCGGTTTGTCTTCCCGGCTGTAGATGCGCAGCGCCTTCATCTGTTCTACGGTGAAGGCAGTCAGCGGAGCTTCTGCACCGCCCGCCAGTATGCGCGTTGCCATGCCCGCCCGCAGCCAGGCCACCGCATTAGCGATCGCAAAGGCAGCGCCGCTGCAGGTGATCGAATGCCCGAAGGAATACCCCTGCAGCCCCAGCTCTTGCGATACGGTAGAGCCGATGCCCCCCAGGGTGGTGGAAGGAGAAGTGTCAGCCGCCAGCTGCCCGCCGGAAAACCAGTTGCTGTGCGCCCGCTCCCAGGTATCGGTAGCGCCGCGGGCGGATGCCATGTTCAGCGTGATTTCCTGCGTATGGGGCTGCCAGCCGGCCCGCTCTACCGCCAGGCGGGCAGCTACGAGTGCCAGGCGCACTACCCGGGGCGCGTGCGGCAATTCCCGGCTCAGCGCTTCTTCGCCTTCGGCCTGCAGGGGCGCGCCCCAACAAAGGAATTCCTCCATCCATTGCAGGAAGTGCTCCGGCTGTTGATAGTGTTTGCGGACCAGCTCCCGGCTTACGCCCAGCGCCGATATGCTGCCCCATTCTGTGATGCCGATTCTCATGCCGGTTCCTCTTTTTGCGGAAGCAGAAAATGGGTGAATGCCGCATCCATCGCATCGTAGGCCAGCTGCAGCTGCTCATTCGTGATGCAGTAGGGCGGGATCATGTAGATCAGGTTGCCCAGGGGCCGCATCAGCAGGCCGCGCTCCAGAAAGAAAGCGTAGAGGCGGTCACGCAGGGAGTTGAAGTATCCGGTGGCTTCCTCGCTTTCGAATTCCACCGCCAGGATGGTGCCCCGCTGACGGGTGGCGCGCACAGCCGGGTGCTGCTCAATGCGCTGCCGAAACTGCCGGTGCTGTTCCGCGATTCGTTCCCGGTCCGCCGCCGATTCCGGTTTTTCCAGTAGGTCGAGGCTGGCCAGAGCAGCAGCGCAGCCCACCGGGTTGGCCGTGTAGGAGTGCCCGTGGAAGAAGGTCTTGCTCTTGTCTTCGGAGTAAAACGCCTGAAAGATGGCCTCCGTGCAGGAAGTGACCGCCAACGGTAAAGTACCGCCGGTCAGGCCTTTGGACATGCAGACGATATCCGGCGCTTCGCTCAGGTGGTTGCTGGCGAAGATGCGCCCCGTGCGCCCGAAGCCGGTCATTACTTCGTCGGCTATGCACAGCACACCGTAGCGGTGGCACATTGCGATCATTTCGCTCAGCACCTCCGGCTCATACATAATCATACCGCCGGCCCCCAGCACCAGGGGCTCGAAGATGAAAGCATAAGCCTCGCCGGACTTCAGGTGTTGCTCCAGCGCCCACAGCGCTTCCGACTGCCGCCCGGGCACCGGCACCGGTATGCGCAGCACTTCAAACAGGTGGCTCTCGAAAGCGGTATTGAACGACAGGTCGCCGCTGGCCGACATAGAGCCGAAGGTCTCGCCGTGGAAAGCCTGCTCGAAAGCGATCAGGCGGCGGCGCTTTTCTCCCCGGTTGAAGAAGTACTGAATGGCCATTTTGATGCCGATTTCCACGGCGGTGGAGCCATTATCGGAGTAGAACACACGGTTTTGGCCTTCCGGCAAATGAGCCAGCAGCCGCTCGGCCAGCTCCACGGCAGGGGGGTGGGTGAAGCCGGCAAAAATGACGTGCTCCAGCTGCATCAGCTGCCGGTGTACGCGCTCGGCGATGTACGGGTGGGCGTGGCCGTGCAGGTTGACCCACCAGGACGATACGGTATCTATGTAGGTGTTGCCTTGCTCGTCAATGAGCTCTGCCCCCCTGGCAGCCACGATGGGCAAGGGCGGCGCCGCAATTTTCATCTGCGTGTAGGGGTGCCAGATATGGCGGGCGTCGCGCTCCACCAAAGTACCTGTACCCACTGGCGTATTGGAGTGTGTCATGTCGTGTCTTTTTTTTGTGAAAGAGCCGGTACTGTCCGGTTGCTTAACTGCCTCAGGCCGGCAGGGCAGCGCCTTCCCAGCGTTCGCGGAGCGCTGCGGCAGCTTTCGCGAAAGCGCCCTCCGAAAAATCCGGCAGCTCGCCGACCCGGTATAGTGCTTTGATACCGGTCATTTCCTCAATCACTGATTCGGTAGTAGGGTGTTCTTCGCCGTTAAAAATCAGTGCAGCGATGGAGATGCCGCGGCTCCGCAGGGCCTCCACGCTCAGCAGGGTATGGTTAATGCTGCCCAGGTAGTGGCGCGAGACCAGCACGACCGGCAATTGTAGCTGCCCGATCAGGTCGATGACCAAATCGCGGTGGTTGAGCGGCACGTGGAGCCCGCCGGCCCCTTCTGTTACCAAAAAGTTGTCCGTAGCGGGTAGCCGGAAGTCCGAAAGTTGCAGATGCAGCCCGTCCGCCTCGGCACTCGCGTGGGGCGACATGGGTAATGTGAGCCGGTGGCGCTCCGGGTGGAACTGCCCGGCCTGCTCCCCGGCCCACTTTTGGACTTTCATGGTATCGGTGTGGTCGAGGTCGCCCGACTGAACCGGCTTCCAGTAGTCGGCTTGCAGGGCGCGCACGAGCAGGGCAGAAACTACTGTTTTGCCTACTTCCGTGCCGATGCCGCTGACGAATACCCCTCTATGCTTTTTCATCGCTCAGTTGTTTTAAATGTTGCACTAATGATTCGATTTCAGCTGGGGCGTTGAAGGTGTGCAAACAGATACGCAGCCGTTCCCTGCCTTTGGGAACGGTGGGCGAAAGTACGGCCTTTACGGCAAAACCGGAAGCCCGCAGCCTGGCCTCGGCTCCTTTGGCCCGCTCATTGCCCGGCAGCAGCAGCGCCTGAACTGCGGAACGGCTCGGCAGCAGCTCCAGGCCTTCCTTTTCGGCGAAAGCCTGAAAAAGAGCGATGCGTTCCTGCAACTGCCGGGTCCGGCTGCCCGCTGCCATCAGCTGATAATTGTGCCGGATAGCTTCCAGCAGCAGCGGCGGCATAGCCGTGGTATAGATGAACGGGCGGGAAAAATTGACGAGATACTGACGCAGGGTGTTGCTGCTGAGCACTGCTGCCCCCTGTGCGCCCACTGCCTTGCCGAAGGTGACGATACGGGCCCAGATGCGCTCTTCCAGCTCCTGTTCAACCGCCAGCCCCTCCCCTTTTTCACCCAGTACGCCGGTGGCGTGTGCTTCGTCGAGCAAGAGCGCAGCGCCGTGTTTTTCGGCTACGGACAGC
>CAJXXJ010000120.1 GCA_913062745.1 uncultured Phaeodactylibacter sp. | reverse complement strand
GTTGGCGATGCGGATGTCTACGCCGTAGTAGCGTTCCAGCGCTCCGGCAACTTCCTGCAGCGTACTGTTGTCAAATTGCAGTTCGCCGGTTTTCCAGGCCAGCGCATTGGAGCGCTCTGCCTCCCGCAGCTCGTCCGCCGGTTTATCCAGTATAGCGGTCTCGCCGGGCTGCAGCAACAGCATTTCGGCCTCCTGTGCTGTTTTTTCGACCTTCACCTTGCCGGTGGCTACGGTAACCGCTACCTGTGGCTCGTCCGGATAAGCGCGGACGTTGAAGGAGGTGCCAAGCACGGTAGTCGATGCGCCCTGCGCTTCGATGCGGAAAGGGCGCTGCGGGTCGTGCGTTACCTCAAAGAAGGCTTCTCCGCTCAGTTCCACCTGCCTTTGCGTGAAGGCTTCCGGGTAGTTGAGGGTGCTGCGCTCGTTGAGCACCACCGTGCTGCTATCCGGCAATACCACACTGCGCTGCTCCCCTGCGCCGGTGGAGATACTGGCCATGATCGCTTTGGGCGCGGGCGAATCGTCCAGCCCCTGATACAGCCAGTAAGCGCCCAGCAGCAGCAATACGGCCGCCGCGTAGCGCATCCATCCGTGCCGTACGCTGAGCGATATGCGTTTGCCTCCGCCGCCCTGCCTTTGCTCTGCTGCATCGATCCGTTGATCCAGGGCAGCCCACGCCTGCCGGGTATCCGCTTCGAAGGTAGGCGGCTCCCAGGCATCAGAGGCGTTCCAGAGCTGCTCGGTTTCCTTCAGGAAGGCCCGGTTGGCCGGGTCGGCTGCTACCCATTGCTCCAACTCCTGCTGTTGTTCAGCAGAAAGCTCGCCCGCCAGGTGCCGGCCGATCAACTCCAGGTAGTAGCTTTGATTTTTCATGTGTTCTTTTCCGTTTCCGATATCAGGATGATAGAAGCTGCCTTTACCCCCTATGCGGGCAGGCTATTTTTTTGATTTTTTTCTGACTACCAGCTCCCGGTAGCCGGAAAGCGAGTCGGGCTCGCGGGTAAACTCCAGTGCAGGAAGCACGCCTATGACAATCTCGGCGGTGGTGTAAATGCGGTTGCCATCGAGCAGGTGGCCGCCGATGCAGCGCCCGGCCTCATCGGCAATCGTCATGTGCAGGTGGGAGCCATTTTGCGAAAGCGTACCGACGAGCGAGGTGATCTCAAAGTGCCCGCTGCCCGTACCGGCGGTATCCTGATTGGCGAAGCGGAGCTGGTAATCGGTCAGGCTGCCTACTGCACTGACTACGGTAGCGGCGGCTATGCCTTCCTCATTGATGCGCTGCTGAAGGGCTTGTTTCAGGTCTGTACCGGGCGTCAGACGGAAAGCAAGGCAAGTCATAGGGCTCTGCATAGTACTCGTTTTGGGCTCACCCAGGCAGCCGGACAGGGCAAACAGGCTGGCCAGAGCGAAGAATAGATGTTTCATAACAGCAAATGTAAGTATTGCTGCAGCCGTTTGCGCAATACCCGCAGCGCTTTGCCCATCTGATTTTCCACCGTTTTGATGGAAATGCCCATCTGATCGGCAATTTCCTGGTAGGTCAGCTCTTCAAAGCGGCTGAGCTGAAATACGGTGCGGCACTTCGGGGGAAGGGTATTGATGGCATCCGTGATGTTGTCCTGAAGCTCTCCGTGCAGGTAGTGCTCTTCTGCGCTGTAGTCACTGCCGCTTTCCCGGGCGGGGTCGAGCTCATCCTGTTCCCAGCGCTTATTCCTGCGCAGGTATCCGAGCCCTTCGTTGATGGCCATGCGGCGGAGGTAGGCGGGCAGGGAGGAGGTGACCTCTATACTATGCCGTTTCTCCCAGAAGCGCAGAAAGACTTCTTGTGCAAGATCTTCAGCGGTGCTTTGATCTCTGACGAAGCGATAGATGGCCTGACACACCATATTATAGTGCTGCTCGAACAGTTGCCGCAGGGCCTGCCGCTCATTCGCCTTCAGGCGGTGTAATAGGTTTTGCTCCTCGGTGTTGGACATTATAAGGTGATCTCTTTTCGGCCACAAGATTACAGTTATATTCCTACAAGCTTGCTATAGCTTCGACAGAACTGCCGATTTATTCGAGCTAGCGAACTGTCAGGTGCTGAGGCGGTTCGTCTTTTCAAAAATCCGGGCACAAGTCCGACATGGGCAGATTCTTATCGGGCTTTGATGAGCCGTGTACGGTATAGCCCCTTTTCGCTTTTTCCCGTAAGGGTATAGATACCTGCGGGCACCCCTTGGAGCGAAAGGCGGAACAGGCCGGGCTGCGCCTGATGTTGCTGCAGCAGCTCGCCGCGGCTGCTCCAGAGTTGCAGCAGGGTGGGAGCGGGCACTTCCAGGGTGGTTTCTCCGGCAGTCGGGTTGGGGAAGGCCTTCAGCGCTTCCACACGTTCTGCTTCCCGGGCAGGCGTCAGGTCGGTGTTGTTGACCCGGACCAGGTACAGCGCGTCAAAATCATCGGAGCCATAGCCATTATCCAGCGCAATATCAGGCCTGAAGAGCAAGTCCTCATTAAAATTGGCGGATATGTAAATGTGGGCGTCGTCATCGGCACAGCTTTGGTGGCTGGTGCTGAAGGGCGGGTCGGCCGGTGTTTCCGGCTTGTCTGCCCAGCGCAGGCTGCCATCCGCCCCCAGCCGCCCCCACAGGCTGGTAGAGCCGGGCCCGTCAAAGTCAAGGCTGTACCCGGAAGAAAAAGCCACGGAGGTACGGAATGTAGCTCCTGAAAAGAAGAGGTCTCCTGTCGTACCACCAAGATCAAGGTCGGCGTCCGAAAAGAAAAACGCTTTACCCCACTGGAATTCGCCCTCGTTGCTGAAGCTGACGATGCCGGTCTTGAGCAGCTCGTCTTCCGCTTCCAGGTACTCCAGGGTATGCGCCTCGTCAATCAGGACCTGCTGCTCGTGGCTAAAGCCCAGGTAAAGCTGCCCGTCCTCGCTGGCCTCGAGGGCAAAGGGGATAATGAGGCCTTCTTCTGGCTCCAGGTTGCGGAACCACTGCCGGTTGCCGTTTTGGTCATACTGAATCAGCAGGCATCCGCGGTCCCCCTGCTGATTGTCGTTGAGCAGCACCTCGTCGTCGAGGATAATACCTCCGGCGCTGTAGCCCAGGGCGACGGAGACGCGGTTGCCGGAAAGAGCCAGTGCGAGCCCTTCTGCATTGCCGCCATCGGTGGGCAGTGGGGAGTCGATACGCTGCAGCCATCGGGGGGAGAGGTCCTCGTTGAGGGCAGCCAGGTAAAACGTTTTGCCGCGGTTGGAAGGCTCGGTCAGGCTAAGCCCGTCCCCCAGCGAAAAGTCACGGTGGTAACTGCCGCAAAAGTAGAGCTGCCCGTTCGCATCCACGATCATATCCTGCACTAAATCGCCCTTCGCCAGGTTGTCGCTGTCCGGGCCTCCGAAGCGGGCCGTAGACAAGAGGGTGCCGGCTTCATCGTATCGTGCCAGAAAAATGTCGCTGTTGCCCTCTCCCAAAAGGGTGATCGTGCTGTTGTCTGCTCCGGACTGTATGCGCAGCGGGCCAAATTCAGCCGGGGCAATCTCTCCGGCCACGTACACGGTGCCATTCTGCCACTGCACCGCTTTCATGTTGCCCATCGTCAGGCGGCGGTACCACTGCAGTTCGCCCTCAGTCGTCATTTTCATTAAAAAGCCCGTCTGCGCTCCGTCGTAGGGGCTGCTGATGGTATCACCGTTGAGCAGGAGGGCAGCGCGATGGAAGCCCAGCAGGTAGAGGTGCCCATTGTCGTCTGTAGCGATATCGTTAAATTTCAGGTTTTTGCCAAAGGAAAAGATAGGGTCAGAGACGGAAAAGCGGTGCCCCCACAGGGCGTCAGGCTGAGCCTGAGCAGAAAGTCCAAAGAGCAGGAGGAGGAAAGGCAGGTATCGCAGCATCTGTTTCTGTTTTTGATGTCAAGATAGTAAATATAGAGATGCCACGCTCGCGCTCTTTAGCAGAATAGCGATGGTGTTCTGCGACCAAACTACTATCTTTGCCGAAATCGTCAAGCTATGACATTAGTATACTTGCGTTACGTTCTGATTTTCCTCTTTTTCGTACTGGGAGTGGTGCTGCAGCTGCAGCTGGGCTTCAGTCAGGCGTGGTATTTGTACGCCGGCGGCCTGCTGCTTGCATTGTCTCAGCTGCTTATGGGGAACGTATGGACGGCTTACAGCCACCTGAAACGGGGCCGCCCGCTGATTGCGGAGAAAATTCTGAATCAGGTCTGGAAGCCGGATCTCCTCATCCGGCGCAACCGGGCCTACTATCACTTTTGCCTGGGGCTCATTTACCTGCAGCGCAAAGACCTGAAGCCGGCCGAAGAGCAGCTGCTGCACGCAATTGACCTGGGTATGGAGCACCCTAACGACAGCGCGCTGGCCTGCCTCAACCTCGCGCATCTGTACTTTGTGCAGGGGCGATGGGAAGCCACAGAAGAGTGGATGAACAAGGCGCGAAGCTACCCCGTTAATGACTTAATGATCAAGGACAAGCTCAAAGAGCTGGAGCAGGCTCTGGCCGCTCAGAACAACTAAAGGACGAAGGTTTAACTTTCTGCGCACTGTGGTGTTAATTTGCAGCGAATAAAATTCTAAACGACGTACATGTTTACTATCAATATCTACCTGAAATTTGCTTTGATTGCTGTTGGCTTGCTGGGCGGTGCTGCGCTCTGGGCTGCTTTTGGCGTATGGTATGGCATCTGGTTCGTACTGCTGGGGCTCAGCATGCTGGCAACGTATATCTTCCTGGGCACAGTGCAGTCTGCTGCTGTGCTGATGCAAAATGCCGACTTTGAAGGGGCGGATAAACGGCTGGCCCTCACGCTGAAGCCGGAATGGCTGTACGCCACCAACCGCGCTTACTACTACATCATCAAAGGCTCTTCTGCACTGGCACAAAAGCGGGTGGAAGAGGCAGAAGTCTGGCTGAAAAAAGCAGAAGAGGTAGAAGTACCTACGGATAACGAAAAAGCGATGCTGCAACTGCAGCTGGCTAATATTGCAGCTTCCAAGAACCACTGGAAGAAAGCAGAGCACCACTTCCGTATCGCCAAGAAGTGCAAAATCACGGAGCCGAACATCAAGGAGCAGTTCAAGCAGTTTGAAAAAGCATTCCAAAACCGCGGCGCGGCCAAACAGGCGGGCCGGGGAGGCATGCGCCCGGGTGGTAAGCGCCGCCGGCCAAAGATGCGGTAGGGAGCATCACACTTTCTCTACACTCCACGCCTCTGCCCGGTCTGCGAACAGCACCTTGGTTTTTTTCCAGGTGGAGCGGAACAGCTCAGAATGGCGGTAGCGGTACAGAGCGCTCTCGTCTTCCCAAAAACTGTAAGTGAAGAAAGTATGGGGATGCTGCTTATCCCTCCAGAGCTCCAGGTGATGGCAGCCCGGGAAATTGCGGATGCGCTCCTTGCTGTCGCGAAAGATATCCAGAAAGTCGGGCACAGCCTCCTCACGGAAGGTCAGTTTGACGATGCGTTTGATCATGAATGGAAGTCTATTTGGATGGTATCCTCTACGTTGAGGCCGAGTAAGCTGCTGGCTTTGCCCATATTGATGGCAATCTCCAGCAGGCCGGCAGAGTTAAACAGGCAGAGCGGTGCTCCCACTTCCACCTCCTGATAGTGCCCCCGCATTTTGCGGATGGGGTCATGGCGTTTGAAAAAGAGCTGAAAGGTGCGCCCGCCGCTTACTTGTTCAAACAAATCCCGCCCTACGTTCGTAATCACGTTTTCGTAATTATCCACAAAAATAACGGAACCGCGTATTTGCGAGTGGCTGATGACCGGCTGCAGGGTGATGCGCTGTACCACTTCTTCTGCCGGCAAGCCGATTTCGATGACCGGGCGCCCTTTGGACAGGAAGCCCACCGCCTGCGCATAGAGCTCCTCCAGCCGCAGCAGTTTGTCCTGCCGGTATTTCAACTCATGAAACAACTTCGGCTGGTCATTACCGAATATCAGGCTGAAAAGGCCGTTGTCCGGCGCTATAAAGTAATGCCCGTGGTGAGCCGCCACCAGAAAGCGCGGCGGGGAGGCATTGTAGTCATTGACACTGATCAGGTGAATGCTCCCTTTCGGGAAACTGCTCCAGGCATTGCGGAAGAGGAAGGCGGCCTGCACGATATCGTAATTTTCAATGTCGTGCGTGATATCCACCAGCTGTGCGCCCTCGGCTTCCCGAAGCAGCGCGCCCTTCAGCCGGGCCAGATAGTAGCCCCTCTGCCCAAAATCGGTAGTCAGCGTGACGATCGCCATAGCATAGGTTTATATGGAGGGTAAAATACAGTATTCTCGGCGGGCTTGCCAAATAAACCGAAGGACTTCCTGAAGGGTCCTGTTAAAAATGTGTAAGCAACAGTATACGGCTTCAGAATGTGCTGTAGAGTCGTTACCTTGCAACGGGCCTCCGATGGGGAAAACGGCCCTTATCACGCTGCCTTCAAAATTGGCAGAGCAGTTGAACTTTTTGAAATAGGCGGAAGTTTTGTAGACGTCGGGTTCAGGCAATGTTTTGCCGGGCAGCCCGGGAAGCCTAGTGCTTCCATTTATTCATCAAACATACATTGATCTATTGAGTGAAATCATCTTAACCGTGGATAGCGTCGACCTGGTCGAGCTATACGGTGAAAATAATAAAAAGCTTAACCTACTGCGCAAAGCTTTCCCGGATGTCACCATAACTTCCCGGGGCAGCAACGTAAAGATGGCCGGGGAAAAAAAGCCTACTCAAAAAGCAAAGTCCAAATTTGAGATGATGGTCCGTTTGCTGCGGGAGCACAATGAGCTGCCGATGCAGACGGTAGAGGAGTTGATGCAAGACAAAAACCCGTTCGCGAATAAGCTTAGCCCGAGCAGTTCGGACAACAAGACCATACTGCACGGGCGCGGCGGCAAGCCCATCAAGGCCAAGACCCGCAATCAGAAGCGCCTGATCGATGCTTCCGAAAACAACGATGTGGTATTTGCTATCGGGCCGGCCGGCACGGGCAAAACCTATACTGCGGTAGCGCTGGCGGTGAGGGCGCTCAAAAACCGGATGGTCAAAAAGATCATCCTGACCCGCCCCGCCGTGGAAGCCGGGGAGAGCCTGGGTTTCCTGCCGGGCGACCTGCAGGAAAAGGTAGACCCCTACCTGCGGCCGCTCTATGACTCGCTGGACGATATGCTGCCGGCCGAAAAGCTGCAGCAGTTCATGGCCACCCGCGTCATTGAAATCGCCCCGCTTGCCTTCATGCGGGGGCGTACTCTGGATAATGCCTTTATTATTCTCGATGAAGCTCAGAACTGTTCCACACTGCAACTGAAAATGTTCCTCACCCGCCTGGGGCCGAGCGCTAAGTGTATTATCACCGGCGACTTGTCTCAGGTAGATTTGCCGTTTCACCAAAAGTCCGGATTACGGCGCTCCATTGACTTGCTGGGAGGCCTGGAAGGTATTGAAGCCATCCACCTCGACGCCAACGATGTGGTGCGGCACCGGCTGGTAAAAGAGATCATCCTCGCTTACGAGCGCTCTGACAATAAGCGCCGGGAACAGCACGAACGGGAGGAGGAGCAAAAAAGCGGGCAGAAGCCGCAAGAGCAAAGCTCTGATCAACAAGAAGAAGAAGCACAACCATGACAGATTATCGCATACGTGTCCAAAAAGAAAAAGAATCCGCTTTAGTCAAGCTGTTAAAATCCTTGCAGTCCCTCGGCGTCATTCAGATGTTTGAGCGGATGGAAACGGAAAAAAGCAGCGATGAGGAGCGCCGCCACCGCGAAGAGGCGGAGGAAGTCGCTAATCAGTACCGAGATTTGGTGGATTAACGGGGTTTTTTCCACGCATGTTTTACCTTAGCGTTTTTTACCAGAATCCGCTATGGCGCTACGACTTCACTTTCCTGCTTCGCCCCTGAACGGGCAAATCACACTTGCCGGCTCGAAGAGTATCAGCAACCGTGTACTGATCATCCGGGCCCTCTGCTCCGAAGCCTTCCCTGTTGACCGTTTGGCGAATGCCAAAGATACGGACTTGCTTCAGTCGCTATTGAAGCAGGCAGAGGGCGAATTGTACGCCGGTGCTGCGGGCACCACTTTCCGTTTTATGACGGCTTATCTTTCCCAACAGCCGGGTACGCAGGTGCTGACGGGCACGGAGCGCATGAAACAGCGCCCGATAAAGGTTCTGGTGGAAGCGCTGCAGCCGCTTGGTGCTCAGATCGAATACCTGGAGCAGGCAGGGTATCCTCCCTTGAGGATAGGCCCGCCGCAGCCGAGCCCACAGCCGGATGTTTTGAAAATTCCTGCCGGCGTCAGTAGTCAGTATATTTCTGCCCTGTTGATGATTGCCCCCACACTGCCGCAGGGGCTGCGCCTCACCCTGGAGGGCAAAGTGGTGTCCCGGCCGTACATTATGATGACGCTGCGGCTGATGGAACACTTCGGTGTGGCCTATCGGTGGGAAGGCGATACCATTATCGTGGCTCCGCAGGCTTATCAGCCCCGGCCCTTCACTGTTGAGGCAGACTGGTCGGCAGCCTCCTACTACTACGCTATGCTGGCGATTGCCGGCGGCGGGCAGCTGCAGCTCAACGGGCTGTTTGCGGATAGCCTGCAGGGAGATGCTGTGCTGGCAGAAATGATGACCGCTTTCGGTGTGGAGTCTGTCTTCAACGATAGCGGAGTGCGCATAGAACGGGCGGCTACCGCAAGCTTGCCGGATGTTTTCGAATGGGATTTTCTGGAATGCCCGGATCTGGCGCAGACACTGGCGGTATGCTGTGCTGCCCTGGGAGTGGAGGGGCGCTTCTCCGGCCTGGA
>CAJXXJ010000119.1 GCA_913062745.1 uncultured Phaeodactylibacter sp. | reverse complement strand
GCTTCATCATATCTCGTATCCGTTTTCCCGTAAAGGTCTGCATTTTTGCGGTAACGCCCAGGCCCGCTTTACAAAAATCACTTCACCCTCAGTTCCTGCCCGATGAAGATTGTGTTGCCGCTCAGCCCGTTGAGCGTTTTTAGCTCTGCTACCGACAGCCCGTAGCGGCGCGAGATGTTGAACAGGGTGTCTCCTTTTACCACCGTATGCGTACGGCTGACATCGGAGGGCGGTGCCGGTTGTTCTTCTTCCGGCTCGTCGGGCTGCTCGCCGAAGCGGTCTTCACCAAAGCCATTATCCGTATCTGTGGTTGGGGGGCTGTCGTCTGCTCTGTCCCGCGGCGGAAAGGTGGGCCGCTCATCCCGGTCCGGCCTGTCTATCGGTGTAATCGTGATATCGAGGTAGTCCCGGTCGGAATCGAAGCCTTCATCCATAGTGAAGTCTTCCTCTTCATCTTCGATGATGATAGGCTCCGGCTGATCCTCGTCCACCGTGGGGGGCAGGTTAATGACCAGTTCCTCTTCTTCATCGGTTTCTTCTTCTTCTTCCTCCTCCCTATCGGTTGTTTCGCGCAGTTCCGGTGGGCTACTGACATTCCAGCCGCGTATTTTGATGCGCTCGCCTACTTCCGGCATCTGCCCTTTTTCCAGCTTATTGCGGCGGTACAGCCGGCCGAGGTCGATACCGTAGATTTGCGAGATGCTGAACATGGTTTCGCCCTTTTTCACATAGTGCCACTGCCGTTTGCCACGGAAGCTGTTACGCTTGGGCTGCAGGTAGATGACCGTACCTTTTTCGAGCGCTTCGCTGCGGTCGTACTCCCGTTCGTTATAACGCACGAGGTCACTCACACTGGCTTGCGCGCGCAGGGCAATTTCTGCCAGTGTTTCGCCTTCCCGGGCGAAGAGGTAATCCACATCGTTATTGGTGAAAAGTACGCCGGGGCGATCAAAAGGGGTCTCGTCCTCATCGAGCTGCGGGATTTCATCACCGCCGGCTATGACTTCGGTAGAGGTCAATTCGTCGTAGCGATGCAGCTCATACCGCTCTATGATATCAATTAGTTTGCTGGAGTAAGTCGCGCTCGTAGCGTAGCCTGCCCGCTTCAGGCCACGCGCCCAGGCTTTGTAGTCAGTAGGGTCAAGGCGGAACAGGAAGCCATAGCGAAACTGCTTGTTGGGGTCGCGCAGAAATTCCGAATGTGCGATGTAGCTGGACTCCGGGTCCCGGTAATCGCGAAAGCAGGACTCTACAAGCTCTCCCCGCTCGTTGTAGTCATCATCCTTTTTGTAGTAGGTCTTTCCGGTCCATCCACTACCGCATTTGATGCCGAAGTGGTTGTTAGCACGACGGGCCAGGTCGCTTGTGCCTGCCCCGGATTCGAGCAGCCCCTGTGCCAGTTTGATGCTCGCCGGGATGCCCGCGCGCTCCATTTCACGGATGGCTATCTCTTTATATCGGTCGATGTATTCTAAATGCGTGCTGCTCTGTGCCTGCACACCAAAGGCAGACAAGACGATGAACAGGACGATAAGTGGCAATTTGTTGCTCATGGCTGTGGCGGTTTAGGTTGAGTGGGTTACAAATTAACGATACAGCTGGTAAAAACGTGCTTGCCCGGGGGGCATTATCTTTTTTTTAAGAATCCAGCAGATTGGAGATACGGCCTTTGCTCAGGGCAAGTTGTCCCAATTGGCCGAAATACTGTACCGCTTGCAGCAAATTGGCGAAACGGGGGTCCTGTGTATACCCCTTCTTGTAACGGAAGTAAATCTGCTGAACAATCACCCCGATCTTGAAAGCACCGTACACATAGTAGAACAGTGGATGCTCTACTGCGGCGCCCCGCTTTTCCGCGTAACGCTCCAGCACTTCCTGCCGGTTAAGGTTGCCGGGCAGCCACGTCAGATTGGCAGCGGCCAGCGGCATCAGTTGTGCTTCCTTCGGTTCTGTCCAGTACGCCAGGGAGGTACCGAGGTCCATCAGCGGGTCGCCCACGGTTGCCATTTCCCAGTCAAGGATGGCACGGATGCCGTGGGGCGGCTCCGGATGCAGCACCAGGTTGTCGTATTTGAAATCATTGTGGATAAGCCCGGGTGCGCCGTCCGCCGGCTGATTCGCCCTCATCCATTCTGCGAGCTGATCCATAGCCGGCACTTTATCGGTTTCCGCTTTATAGTAGCGCTTGATCCAGCCTTCCACCTGCCGGCCGACATAGCCCTCGGGTTTGCCCAAATCCAGTAAGCCATGTTCCTGAAGGTTGAGCTGATGCAGCCTTGCCAGCATGTCGACAGCCGACTCGGACACCTGCCGCATTTGTTCCGGGCTCCACTTCAGCTGCTGTCTCACGCTTCCGCGTAAAATGATACCCTCTACGCGCTCCATCAGGTAAAAGGGGGCACCAATGACCTCCTCTTCCTCGCAGTAGGCGATAGGCTGCGGGGCTTCCGGCAAAGCGTCTTTAAGCAGAGACAGCACGCGGTATTCCCGCCCCATATCGTGGGCGCTTTTGATGTTGGCACCGAAGGGAGGGCGCCGCAGCACTGCTTCCCCGGCGTCGGTCCTGAGCAGATAGGTGAGGTTGGAATACCCGCCCGGGAACTGTTGTAGCCCCTGTATTTCGGTAAAGCCGGGCCAGTTTTCCCGGAGATAAGCGGTAAGGGCTTCCTGATTGAGCTCCTCTCCCTGCCGGATGGAGGTGGCTTGGTCGAGCATGTGCTTTTTTCAGGGAAGTTAAGGTTTTTTTGGAGAAACGGACAGCCGCGCCACGTAAGGAGTTATCCAACTTTGCCTGCCCGGCGCAGTCAGGCAGGGAAGAGTGGCCTCAAAAGTTGCCGTCGGCAACCTCGGGTTCCACTAGGTCAGCATCTTATTAGTCATTACCACCCGCTGTGCCAATACCTGTGCCAGGTTGCGCCACAGCACCGTGCGGTCAGATTCCAGTTCCAGGTGGTCAATGGCTGACTCTCTGAACAGGACGACTTCTGTCTCGGAACTGGCAGAGATAACTTGGGCACTTCGCTTGGTATGCAGGATGAAAGCGATTTCTCCAAAAATATCCCCCTCGCCCAGCAGCACGACCGGCTGCCCTTTGATTTCGATGCGCACCAGGCCTTTGCGCACGTAGCCAAAGGATTTGCCGCCGTCGTTTTCTTTGATCAGCGTTTCTCCTTCTCCGCAGGTGATGACGATGGCATCGCTCAGCAGAGCTTTACGGCCGGCTTCGCTCAAGCCTTCAGTGATCAGGTGGTGCCCCTTGAAGTTGTTTTGATCTTCCGGGAAGTAGCTGCCGCCGATCTGTAGTTCCTTGTGGTCGCGCACCAGCTGATAATACCACTCACAAATTCTTTTGTATCGGTCAAACCGGATACCTCTCAGCATCGGCAGCAGAGGAGAGTGGATAATGGACAGGTAGTCCAAATCAGGCAGTCCGATCATCGGGATTTGAAAGTCCGCTGTGCCGTTTTTTTGTAAGCCGCCCACCGGCCTCATCCCCAGGCGCTTGTAGATGGAGTAGTGCCCGGGGTCACAGGTCATCAGCAGGCAGAGCCCACCGGCTTTGAGCGTCTCCACAAAGCAATGGCTGAGCAATACCGGCAGTGCCGGCGTATCGAGATAGGTATTTTCAAAAGACAAATCGGAAAGCAGAGTAGCTTGCTCCAGGTAGGTTTCCGGGACAAAAGAAAATGGGCTGTCCCCGGCCTGTTGTTTCGCATCCCCCATGTTCAGGCAGGCGACGAGACGGCCTTTTCGGGTATCCTGGCAAGCGACAAGCAACTGTTGAGGGTTGGGAGCTGTGGATGAGGCACTGCCTCCTGATAACTTCTGGCAGGCGATGCGGTCTTCATCGCTGGTCACGAAGAACGCACGAAACGGCCCGATCCACAGATCCCATTCTAATGCTATATTGCTGGTTAGCCCCATAATTGGGCAAGATAGAAGATTTATTTAGAACTTGAAGCCTACGCTGAGCTGCAAATAGTTAGCGTTCAGCTCATCCAGCCCGACTGCATTGGCCTGAAAGCGGTAGCCGAGCGAGGCCACGAGCGCCATATTCGGGTTGAGCGATCGCTGAACGCCGCCGCCCACGCCAGCCATGAAGCCGCCATCGTTTGTATCATCCAGCACACCGAGGCCGTAGCCGACATCGCCGTAGAAGAACGGTGCCCACTCCGTCAGCCCGGGATAGAACCGGATATCTGCATACACGGGGATAAGCTCGTAATCACCAAACCATTCGACGCCGACGCCAACGCCGAGGCTCAAATTTCGAGTCAGGTGGTAGCCGTTGACGGTATGTATGGCGAAGTAATTGGCATCATTATCGGCTGCAGCCCTGCCTTCACCAACATCTCCGATGCCGAAGCCGTAGCCGAGGGTGGTGATGTTGGTGAACCCTTCGCCATCGTGTACGATGATTTTATTCTTCAGGTTATCGTGATCGATTTCCTCACGCGTCACGCGCAGCACTTCCTTAGCGGAAAAAGTGTAAACATCGCTCTCCGTAGTCATGATCTGCACCCCTTCCGCATCAAGCGGCTTGATGATCGAGCCTTTGATCACGCGCCCGTCTTTGAGGTAGACCACGTCCATTTTGTCTTGTCCGAAGGTCAGGCCGGCCATCAGCATCATAGCAAAGGTAAGTAGTATCGTTTTCATGGCTTAATCTGTTGTTGTTTTGTAGGTTGAATGACTTCAGCATCCGGCGTGATGAGGCTGCGCACCTGCAGCCTTCCGTTGCCGGTAACGTGCAGGCGGTGGCTCTCCATCCGCTGATTGAACTGATTGTAAAAGTGGACTTCAATGTCGTTCTGCCCCTTATTCAGGGGGATGCGGCGGTAGGCGATTTCTGCGGGCAAAGACTGCCAGGAACGGGTATCCGCACGCTCGGTGATGGTGTTGACGATATCAGCGGTAGCGCCGAGCAGTATACCCAGGGTTTCGGAATATTCCTCGTCTTCCTTTTCGTCGTCGTCATCAGCTTTTGCTTTCTCCTGATCGCTGTCCTCTTCATCGTCGCTTTTCTTCTTAGTCTTAACAGATCGCAACCCGGCTTCGACTGCTTCTTTAGCTGCGAGACGGAGCAGTGCATTGGCCAGTTCTCTGCCGAAACGGTCTCGCAGGGACTGCTGTGCCACAACATTCAGGTTTTCTACCATCTCCAGCCGTTTCATACCGCCGGGGTAGACCACCTCCGCTCGTCGCAGCGGGTATTGGCGTTCGCGAAATGCCGGTAAGGCTACACGAATATTGTTTATCGCTTCAAGGCCGTCGTAACGGCTGTAAGCTTCAGGCTCCACAAAGTAGTCCATGTCGTTGTTGCGATTGACGAAGTGCAGCTGCCGGTCATCCTGATCGCGAAACATATCGAATCCGAGAATATTCTGTTCTTTGATGGGGCCCTGCCCATTTTCCCAAAAGAGTACCAGACTGCCGCCTTCCGCGTTCTGTTCTTTGCAGCGGGGCTGCAGCAGGCGTTCGTAGCGGCTTGCTTCCCCGCCAAAACCGTTGAGGCGGGCAAAGCGTACCAGGTCACATTTGAGCTGCTCCGGCATTTCAACGCCCATGTAAGGCTGTGGCCTGCCGTCTTCGTCCATGAATAGTTTAGCAGCATTTCGGTAAGCGATGAATGCGTTGTTCCATTCGCCATTTGCTTCGTAGCTCAGCCCCATGATGATGTGGCCCAGCGCGTCGTCGTTATACTTCAGCGGCTTATCGGGCACCGCATCATTGAGCTCTTGCAGGCGGAGGTTGGTCCGGCGGGCTTCTACCCGGGCGGCTGAGATGTCATTGAGCTGCAGGTAATTGAGGCTTTTCAGGTAATGCACCGCAATATTCTCGAAATACTCCGTTTGATAGGGCATCACCCGGGGGTTGCTTAGCATCGCTGCCCCCTGCGCACCCACAGAAGCACGCCGGTCCTCAATCAGATAATCGGCCTGATTGAGATATTCGTTGCTCTTGGCCAGATCACCCTGAAGGCGGGCCAGTGCGCCCAGTTCCAGATAGTAAAGTACCCGGTTGCGGTCCTTTCGGTAGAACTTCTTGCGTTCGATGAGCCGGGCAGCACTTTCATAGCTTCCCTGCTCCACCATGTCGTTGAATTGCGCACGGTAGCGTTCGAAGGATGCACAAGAACTGAGAAAGGCCAACGATATGAAGAAAAGAACGGGGTAGGTATACTTCATAAAGGTCAGTTTGACCAATCTGTGTCTAATTTTTCACGAACTTCTTGATCTTCTTGTCCCCAATCCAGACGATCTCGTTGGTCTCTATGTTGGTAAGCGTCATGTCAATTTGGTAATAAATGACCTTTTTGCGCTTGTAAGCATCCATGATGGAGTTGATAGAGCCTTGCAGCATATAATCGGCACCTACTTCCAGGCCCCATTGCTTCATCGTCGACTGGGAGGCATTATTTTGCTGATCGGCGCGCTCGCGGCGTATTTGTTCCCGCTTTTGGCCGCCCTCTACCAGGCGCACCCGGCCGCCTCTGACGAAGGCCTTCTCCAGTTCTTTGGTAAAGACTTCAGCTTCAATATGTTCATGGGACTTGTTTTCCACCATTCCAACGATCACCACGGGGCGTTTTCCGGTATTGCTCATATGGCGTTCCAGCCAGGGCATCCCCATAATTTCAGTGATCAGTTCAGCAGCCGTAAGGCGGGCATCGGTGTCGTTCCAGCGTCCGCTGAGGTCAACGGTAGTGTCGGTTTCAATACGCTGCACCTGCCGGTTACAGGCAGTGCCTACAAATAGAAGGGCGGATAGAAAAAACAGCAATCGTGTCATTAGCAGGTTGTTTTTTGCTTTAGGTTTTGTTTTGAAGGAAAGCGAAAGTGGTTTTGCGGCCCCGTAATGAGCAGCAAAACCACTTTCTATGGGCATGGGCTACCACCATCCGTTTCTCCAACCCCACGGTCCAGGGTTAGCGATGATCGGCCGGCGGGCGCGCTCCAGGCGGAGCTGACGGCGGAAGTCACGGCGCTCCTGACGGCGCTCCTCCTTGATCTGAATAGGATCGTAAGCTTCGTAGGTATTATCGATGGTAACGCCCATAGTGGCGGCATGGTCGGTATCCGCCACATCAGTATTTACCTGATTTTTGTAGGCTTCATAAGCTTGCTGCGCGCGCGGGTTCTGATTGCTTTGCTGAGCAAAAGCGGCGCTAAAGAGGCAGCAGGCGAAAACGGCGGTCAGGAAATAAGTTCTCATGGCTATACGTTTTGATTACACTTCAAATATAACCAAATATAAGCTGCCATGCGGGCACGTTAACTAAGCTTAACGCCGTACCGCAGTTTTTAATAGACTAGTAACGGCTGGCGAAGTACCAAGCTTCCTATTTGTTAAAAACGCTAACGTTTTTCCCGCAGGCTATCGAACTGCAGCCCGCTGTTGCCCTGTCCGCGGCCGTTTCGTTTGTGAAAACCACTCCACAGGGAGACACGCCCGTTGTACCAACGCGCCCGCTGCCAGCTCCGTGTGACGCGTATGCCGGCTTTAGGCACCTCCTCCTCCGGAATGAAGAAGGGCTGATACCCGTCACCGTCGAGGCCCGGCCGCAGCATGCTGGTTCTCGGCCGGATGCGTTCGATGCTCAACCCCTGATATACGCGGGGCATCGCCGCCCGCTGCAGGCGGACAGCACCACCGCCGCCCGGTATCTGTACCGCTTTGAAAGGAATCCAGTATTCCGGCACCTCCGTTGCCAGCCGGTACTGTACTTTGGCATCGTTTTCCTGCGTGGGCACCGGGTCAGGGTTGCCGGAAGCTTCTTCCGAAAGCCGTTGCAGATAAGTAGCAACATCAAGTGCGGCCACATTGCCCTCCCGCCTGCCGTCAATACCATCGTTAATGAAGTGCTCGATACCCCAGACCATATTGGCCATTTCATCGCGGGCCAGATAAACTTCCTCCATATTTGGGCTTTCCTTAAGGTCGACTACCGTGGGCGGTAGGAAGAGGTACTTTTCATCCCGGCCGCGCGACCGTAATTTGCCGCTCAATTTAAAGAAGCTCCAGGCGTCGCTGTTGGGAGCATCCCGGTAGTGGCGGGCTTCTGATACTTCCCCAAATACATTGCGGATGGCAAGCCTCTCAATGTCCAGCAAGCCACCTACCGGGACGCGCAGAGGAAGCATAAACCAGTCATTGCTGTACATGAGGCCGAACTCCATAAGCGCCAGCCGGCCGGATTGCGTGGCACTTGCTTCCAGCGCCAAAAGGTTGACGGTACCGTCTTCGATCTCCCACCATCTTGCGGCTGGCATGCCAGGATATTCTACCTCAGCGGGGATCAAATGGCGTACCTGCGGGGCCCGTTTTTCGCCATTCTCCGACCCTTCCGGCGACTCTTTGACCTCATAGGAAAACCATTCCAGCCGTCCCTCGTAGTACTCGTCCGCACCCAGCCGGATCGGAGCTTCTTGCGCGCCTTCCAGGTGGGTTTGGAAGCGGTACTCCATACGCTCGGGGCGCCAGGCGTCTTTCGTTTCGTCTACGGGCTGATTGTACTGTTGGTCAAACCAGGCTACCCATTGCGCTCCCACATCATCGGCAGCGGTATTCGGGCTACCGGTAAAGTCTGACAGTTTCTGGCCATTGCGCAGCCGCTCGTACAACTTTCCGCCGTCAATCGCTCCGGTCTGTACAGCAGCGTGTACCCAGGTTTGTAAATTGCGGTTGCTGAGCAGGTGAGCATTGCGCTGCCGATCGGGAATGCTGTCAGCAGCGGGGAGCTCAAATTTCAAATCGTCTTTTTGCCGTAAGGCGTTCATTATGGACTGTACGCTGTCACCAAGGGCCTTCTGCAACA
>CAJXXJ010000118.1 GCA_913062745.1 uncultured Phaeodactylibacter sp. | reverse complement strand
TGACGAGTACTACGAGCAGCACTTTGCTGATAAAACCCAACCCTACGAGGGCGTGCTGCCTACTTTACAACAGCTCAGGGGCAAGCGCATGGCGATTTACAGCAACAAGATGCAGTACTTTACAGAAAAAATTGCGGAAAAGCTGGGCTTCACGCCGTTTATGGACGTGGTACAGGGCGCGCAACCGGAAGTATACGCGCTTAAGCCGGACCCGGCCGGGCTGCACCGCATACTGCAGCAATTGCAGGTTGCTCCGGAGCGGGCCATGATGGTGGGGGATTCCACGCACGATATGCAAGCAGCCCGGGCGGCAGGCATGAAGTCCTGCGCAATGACCTACGGCTACCGGAGCCGGGAACAACTGGCGCAGGAGTCACCCGACTACATTCTGGACCGATTTCCCGCTTTGCTGGGGCCTGAGTGACATTTCGCACCGCCGGGCTGCCGGGATTCTGCTATCTTTGGTCAGTCCTCAAACCTAACCTATTCTATGTCAAAGACAACTTTACCCCGACCCGACCGCAACCTGGCCATGGAGCTGGTGCGTGTGACAGAAGCTGCCGCGATTTCTGCTGCCCGCCACATGGGCACTGGCAACAAAGAAGAAGGCGATCAGGCGGCTGTTGATGCCATGCGCGCCTTTTTGAAGACCGTCGAAATGAAAGGCACCGTCATTATTGGCGAAGGCGAGAAAGACGAAGCGCCGATGCTGTTCAACGGCGAGGAAGTAGGCACTGGTAACGGCCCGGAAGTCGACCTGGCAGTTGACCCTGTGGAAGGCACCCGCCTGCTGGCAGAGGGCCGCCCCAATGCTATTTCTGTCATCGCAGTGGCGGAAAAGGGCAGTATGTGGAACCCCGGCCAAAGCTTTTACATGAATAAAATAGTAGTGGAGGCCAACGCCCGGCAGGCAATTGATATTACCAAATCGCCGAGCACCAACCTCATCAATATTGCCGAAGCGCTGGACCGCAACGTAGAGGACCTGACCGTATTTGTACTGGACAAACCCCGGCATGCTAGCCTGATTGAGGACATCCGGCAGACCGGCGCGCGTATCATGCTCAATTCAGACGGGGACGTGATGGGCGCCCTCATGGCGGCTATCCCGGGCACCGGCATTGATGTGCTGATGGGCATTGGGGGCACGCCGGAAGGCGTTATTGCCGCCGCTGCCGTGAAAGCCGTGGGCGGAGGCATGCAGGGCATGCGCGCCCCGCAGCGGGTAGACGAAAAACGCAAATTGCGCGAAGCGAATGTGGACCTGCACGAGGTACTGAGCCTCAACGACCTTATTCGTTCTGATAATACCTTCTTTGCCGCTACCGGCATCACCGGCACCAACTTTCTGGAAGGCGTACACTTCGACCGGCGCGGAGGCGTAACCACCGAGAGTATTGTACTGCGTTCACTGACCGGCTCCATCCGCTACGTGAAGGGGATACATCAGCTGAACCGCCGCCGGGAAATAGGCGGCAGCCTCGGCACGACGCCGGCGCATGTGGCTATGGATATTATTGGCCCGGCTTGATCTCCTGGCAGAGCTCCAGCAGTACGCCGTTAGCACTTTTAGGGTGCACAAAGCATACCAGCTTGTTGTCTGCTCCCCGCTTCGGCTCTTCGTTAAGCAGGCGGAAGCCTTCCTTGCGCAGGCGCTCCATTTCCGCATAGATATCCTCCACCTCAAATGCAATGTGGTGCAGGCCTTCCCCGCGCTTTTCCACATACTTGGCAATCGCACTCTCCGGCGCAGTAGCTTCGAGCAGCTCTACTTTGGATTCTCCAATTTTGAAAAAGGAGGTTTTGACATGCTCGGAAGCCACTTCCTCCGTTTTGTAGTGCGGCCGGCCCAGCATTTTCTCAAAAAGCTCGTTGCTGTCTTCCAGGTCTTTGACGGCTATCCCGATGTGTTCCAATCGTATCATAATGGGTGTGTTTTAATTCGGGCAGCCTGTTGCTGCCCGTTGGTGTTGGGCAAAAGAATAATTACGCTTCCTGCAGCCCGCCGTAGGCGATGAAGTAGGGGTTAAGCAGGTTCTCTTTGTTGTAGCGCAGGGGCGCTTTCGTCCCCTCGTCTATAACGCTGCCGCCAGCCTGCTCCAGCACAGCCTGTGCTGCTGCTGTATCCCATTCCATAGTCGGGCCCAAGCGGGGGTAAATATGAGCTTCGCCCTTTGCTACGATCAGGAACTTCAGAGAACTGCCCTTGGGGACCAGGGCCGGCGATTTCAGCTGGTCTACAAAGGCCTGTGTCTCTTCGTTGAGGTGGGAGCGGGAACAAACTACGCCCAGCTGCTCGTCTGTCATCTTGAAGGAGGCCGCCTGCAGCTTCTCTGTATTGCCGTTTTTCACTACAAAAGCGCCGATGCCCTCCGCGCCCCAGTAGGTTTCGCTGAAGCAGGGTACGTGCACCACACCCAGTACCGGACGGCCTTCGTGGATGAGGGCGATGTTGACAGTGAATTCGCCGTTGCGCTTGATAAACTCCTTGGTGCCGTCCAGCGGATCTACCAGCCAGTGGTAGTCAAAGTGGCGGCGCTCCTCGTAGGGGATGGCTTTATTTTCTTCCGACACGATGGGGTACTGTACAGAAAGCTGTTCCAGCTGAGCACAGATGAGGTCGTTGGCCGCTTTGTCCGCTATGGTCAGCGGCGATTCGTCCGCTTTAAGCTCTACGTCAAAATCTTCCCGGCCGTAGATGGCCATGATCTCTCCGCCGGCCTGACGGGCAATCTGTACGGCTTCCTGCGCTAGTTCCTTTAAGTCCATATTTGTAATAAGTATTGATTGTTCAGACATCTTTAACCGGTTGGGCCCGGCTTTACTATGTCTTATTTTTAACAAAGGTAGCTTGAAATTGGAAAGCTTTATAACTATTTTGGGGCAGAATTAAACTGATCCCATGCGTAAAGTATTAGTTACCGGCGGCTGCGGATACATTGGCAGCCACACCATTGTAGATTTGATTGACAACGGCTTCGAGGTCGTTTCTGTGGATAACCTTAGCAATTCCAGCGATAGTGTGCTGGATGGCATTGCCGAAATTACCGGCAAACGGGTACACAATTACCCGGTTGACCTGTGCGACCTGGATGCGACCCGGAAAATCTTTGAAGAGCACCCTGACCTGAGCGGCGTGATCCATTTTGCTGCCCTAAAAGCAGTGGGGGAGTCCGTGGAGCAGCCCATCCGCTATTTCCGTAATAATATCAACAGCCTGATCAATGTGCTCGACTGCATGGCGCAGTACGGGGTACACCACCTCATTTTTTCCTCTTCCTGCTCCGTTTACGGCAACGCAAAAGAACTGCCGGTGACAGAGCAAACCGAGATGCAGGAGGCGGAGTCGCCCTACGCCCGCACCAAGCAGATGGGCGAGCAAATCATTGCGGATTTTTCCCGTATCCACCCCAGGCACAATAGCGTACTGTTGCGCTACTTCAATCCGGCAGGAGCACACGAGAGTGCCAAAATCGGCGAGTCGCCTATCAATAAAGCCTCCAATCTCGTACCCGTTATCACAGAGGCAGCCATCGGCAAACGGCCCGAAATGACGGTTTTTGGCGATGACTATGATACCCGCGACGGCAGCTGCGTCCGCGACTATATCCACGTGATGGATTTAGCAAATGCCCACACTAAAGCGCTGCAGCACCTGATTGCCGGCGAGCAGAAGGCACCGCTTGAGATTTTTAACCTTGGTATCGGAGAAGGCGTAACTGTGCTGGAAGCCGTAGAGGCCTTTATGAAGGTGACCGGGCAGAAGCTGCCTTACCGGGTGGGAGACCGCCGTCCCGGCGATGTGGTCGCCATTTATGCCAATTACGACAAAGCCGCCAATGAGCTCGGCTGGCAGCCGGAGCGCGATATCAACGATATTATGAAAACGGCCTGGGCCTGGGAAAAGGCACGTACGGAAGCAGTTGCCTCCTAAAAAAAACAGCACTGCCCGCGGGGGGAGTGCTGCTGTGCATCGTTTAATGTTGTTGTATCGTTAGAATTCCAGTTCTTTCATATTGTAGCGGTCCACATCTACGCGTATCGCGTTATCAAGTACCATCTGGTAGGTACCATCATCGCCCTGCAGATAGATGAGGTCATTTTTGTTGATCACTTCTTCTGAATCTGCTGCCGTGCGGCGAAATTTGATCAGTACGTCAAGGTCCGTATCGCCATCGAGGTCAGTGATAAAGGCATCCTGCTGGAAGCAGTATTCGCCTGAACAGTAGGCATAGGCAAGGGGCATTACAGGCTGCATGACTTCTCCCTGCAAGTCAAACATCACTAGCGTATTAGGGCCTTTATTAGTCGGCATCCGCATCAGGTAATGCTCGCCGGTATTGCCTTTGATGTTATAAATGCTGTATGCGTAAGATTTGTCATCCTCCAGCAGCTCCCGGTATTCGCCGGTAAACATGTCATAGAAAGATTCCGGTATTTCTTCCCCTTCGAATGGGTAGCCGTATGGCAGTTTTGCATCCACATTAGAGTACAGGCGCAGATTGCCGACATCGCTTTCTTCAAAAAGGCGCATAAAAGCCGCTGCCTCTTCGGAAGCCGGCACATTGGCTGCCGGGTAGGGGCGTTCCTGGTAATCCTCATAAGACTCCTTCTCAATTTGCTCTTTTTCGGATTCGTCCTGAGACCATAAAGAGCTATAAGTCACTAAGAGGGCAAATATTAGCAGGATCAATCGCATGTTTTGTTAGCTTTTTGGTTTTCAATCACTTAGAAAACAAGCGAA
Organism: uncultured Phaeodactylibacter sp.; assembly: GCA_913062745.1. Lineage (GTDB taxonomy): Bacteria > Bacteroidota > Bacteroidia > Chitinophagales > Saprospiraceae > Phaeodactylibacter. The sequence goes on along the minus strand of CAJXXJ010000118.1, from coordinate 4,152 downwards.
TCCCCCCCTGATGTTCGTTACTGCCGCCGTAACTGTGCAATTTGGCGCACTACCACCGGATAGCCTTTGACTTCGGGCATCTCTTCCCCGTCCACCATCCCACCGCCGGTAACGCTCAGCGGCTCCAGGCTGCCGGAGATGATCTCGTAGGCCATGACCGGCTGCCCGCTTTCGTCAGTGGTCACTTCAGCGGTGCTCAGCAGCATATTGCCCATCACCTCAAAGCGGCTGTAGAGTTTGCCGGCAATGTATACGGCTTCCATCGCTATGCCATTCTGCTCGTCAATCTGATACAGGCCCAAACGGGGCTTGAGTGGCTTGAGCAAATACGCACGCGGGCTGCCGTCGTACACGATGGTCCAGGTATGGCAGCTGTCCTGCGGCAGGATGCGTAGCTCCATCGGCAGTTGCTGTTGTTTGCCTTTCGGCGAAAAAATCTCCAGGGTGCCGGACCATACCCCTTCCCATGCCTGAGGGAAAAGGCCGGTGGAGGTGGTGTCCTGAGCAAAAGCACTGCAGGCGAACAGCCCGGCAAAAGCCAGGGTGGTGATGAGTCGTTTCATGCGTTTTTCCCGCAAAGGTAAAAAATGGAAGCGGCACGTCGGATGGGGCCTGCGCCGCCTGCCCTTTTTAATTATCTTGTCGGCGGTATCTGAAAACACGAATCTATGAAAACCCAGCTCCTTCTTTGCGGCTTTTTGCTGACGCTGACCGCCGGGCTTGCCCAAGCTGACTATTTCCAACAAGAAGTCGACTACCAAATCGATGTCCGGCTGGACGATCAAGCACATGTGTTGCACGGCGCACTGCAGCTGCAGTACCGCAATAACGCTCCGCAAGCCCTTGACACCCTCTACATCCACCTTTGGCCCAATGCTTACCGCAACCGGCAGACCGCCTACGCCCGGCAAGCGCTGCGTATGGGCAATACCGATTTTTACTACGCCGGCCCGGATCAGCGCGGGGGGATTGACTCGCTGAATTTCCGCATCAACGGCGACTCAGTAGCCTGGAGCTATCACCCGGAGCATATCGATATTGCCCGCATATTGCTGCCGGCACCGCTGCAGCCCGGAGCAGCGCTTACCCTGGAGACGCCCTTCCGGGTGGACTTGCCGTACTGCTTCTCCCGCCTCGGGCATGCGGAGCAGTCCTATCAGATCACGCAATGGTACCCCAAGCCCGCCGTTTACGATCAGCAAGGCTGGCACCCTATGCCCTATCTGGATATGGGAGAGTTTTATTCGGAATTTGGCCGTTTTGATGTCCGCATCACCCTACCCAAAAACTACCGCCTGGCTGCTACCGGCGAACTGCAAAACCCGGAAGAGCACGCATGGCTGCAGGGGCTCGCCGCAAATCCACTCAGCGAAGACGGAAAGAACAGCTTCCCACCCTCTGATTCCGAAACGAAAACGCTGCGCTTCACCGCGAAGCAGGTACACGACTTTGCCTGGTTTGCGGATAAGCGCTTTCAGGTGCGGCACGATACACTGCAGCTGGCTTCCGGCAGGGTGGTGGACGCCTGGGCGTTCTTTACCAAAACGGAGCAGGAACTGTGGCAGGATGCTACTGATTACGTAAAGCGATCGCTGCGGTTTTATTCCGGCCTGGTGGGGGAGTACCCCTACCCGCAGGCCACTGCCGTGGAAACTACGCTGGGTGCCGGCGGCGGCATGGAGTATCCGATGATTACCAATATTGGCTACGCTGGCAGCGCCCGCTCGCTGGATGAGGTAATCACGCACGAAGTGGGGCACAATTGGTTTTACGGCATCCTCGGCTCCAACGAGCGGGTACACCCCTGGATGGACGAAGGGCTGAATTCCTACTACGAGCAGCGCTATATGCAAACCTTTTACGAAGACAGAGAACCTCCGCTGCCGGACTTGTTGCTGGCAGACACAAGCCTGGACCTGGGGCGCCTCGGGTACCTGTATCAGGCCCGGCGCCGGCTGGATCAGGCACCGGATACGCATTCCGATGAGTTTGCGCCTATCAATTATTTTGTCAGTGCTTATGATAAGCCCGCCAAGGCGCTCGCCCTGCTGCATGGCTACGTGGGCGAAGCAACTTTTGATGCGGCTATGCAGGCCTACTATGATCAATGGAAGTTCCGCCATCCGCAGCCGGACGATTTCCGGGAGGTATTGGAAGCCGAGACCGGCGAAGAGCTGGGCTGGCTGTTTGAAGGGCTGCTCTATTCCAATCAGAAGACAGATTACAAGATCAGCAAAGTGCAGCAGCGCGGCAGGCGCCTCGAGGTGCAGCTGAAGAACCGAGGCGGCGTGGATTGTCCGGTTCCGCTGGCAGCCTACCGCAACGGCCGGCTTGACAGCCTGTACTGGATTCCGGGCTTTGAGGGCAAAAAGAATATCCGGCTGCAGGGTGGGGATGCCACGCTGCAGCTCGACCCCCACCGGCTCACCCTGGATTTGTACCGGGTCAATAACCGCTACGCGCCCGGCAGTTTACTACCTGCCTTGCGGTTGCCACAGCTCCGGCTGTTGGGCGCTGTGCAGAACAGCGAGCACCCTGCCGTATTTGTACTGCCGGTGGTAAGCTGGAACAACTACGACAAGACGATGCCCGGCCTGCTGCTGTACAACCACACCTTGCCCGAACAGCGCTTTGAGTTTGCCCTGGCCCCAATGTATGGCATTGGCACCGGGCGGCTTACCGGTTTGGGTGATGTGCACGCCAATTTCTACCCCACAGAGGGTGAGCTGATTTACCGCTTGCGTGCTGGCCTTTCGGCCCGGCGGTTTACTTACCGTACGGTCAACCGATTTGAGCAGGATTTGGGGTTCACCCGCCTTCAGCCTTACGTGGAGGCCGATTTCGCTACCCCGCATGACAAACGCCTGCGCCGGCAGCTGCGCCTGGAAGCGGTCTGGCTGGAAGAAGAGCGGCAAAGTTTTGAGGACCCGGCCAACCCCGGGCTCACCACAGAGGCATTCTTTCTGCAGCGTGCCGAGCTGGAGCTGGCCAATGAGCGCGCCGTGAGCCCTTTCAGCTGGCTGTTTGCGCTGGAGCATGCTGCCTTTGACAACTTTACGGGGGCGCAACGCTACGTGAAGGCTACAGTAGAATGGCAGGCAGTCTTCCACTACGGGGAGGATCAGGCTGCTTACCTGCGGCTGTTCGGCGGCTACTTCCTCTACAACTCGGAGCGGGAAGCGAATTACATCGGGCGGGCTGCTTTCAACCTGATTGATCAGGGGAGCAACGACTACCGCTACGATAATTACTACCTGGGGCGTACGGACAACACCGGCATCTGGTCTCAGCAGCTCAGCGTGCGCAACGGTGGCTTCAAGACGCCGGTCGACAACGGCTTTAACCTGGGGCGCAGCAACGACTATCTGCTGGCCGCTAATTTCCACGTGGACCTGCCCCGGGAAGCACTCTTTGGTATTCCCATCAAGCCGTACATAGATTTGGCTTACGCCAAAAACAGGCAGCCAATTGCAGGAGACCCTTCTTTCAGCGATCAGTTTTTCTACAGTGGCGGCCTGATGATTGCTGTGCTCAATAATGCGGTAGCCGTGCATTTCCCCTTGCTGAATTCTGCCAATCTGGAGGACCGCCTGGCGGAGCGCGGCAATTACTGGAGCCGCATTTCTTTCCGCTTCAGCCTGCAGCAGCTCAACCCGTGGAAAGCAGCCGACCGGCTTCGTTTTTGAGGCAGCATATAATAAAGGACTGGGCAAAACAGTTCCTACTGCATCACACAATGCTTGTAACAGGATGAAAAAACTACCCTTGGCACTCCCCCTGCTAATGCTGCTGTTTACCGCATGCAACAAAAGCAAGGTGGAAAGCCTGCAGCGCGAGCTGCGCGAAAAAGACAAACAAATCACGCAACTGGAGGATCAGCTGGAGCATTTGCAATTTACCAATTCCAGCCTGCTCGACCGCATGTCCGACCTTTCGGTTGTCAATAAAGAAGGTGCGGAGAGCATCCGGCAGTCGCTGGAGAATATCAACCAGCAATATGACTTCATCGAGGACCTGACCACCAAGATACAGAAGAAAGACTCCCTCAACCTGGCTCTGGTCATGAACCTCAAGCGCTCCCTCTCCAATATCGATGATGACGATGTAAAGGTGGAGGTGCGCGGCGGCAAAGTACACGTATCGATTTCGGAC
>CAJXXJ010000117.1 GCA_913062745.1 uncultured Phaeodactylibacter sp. | reverse complement strand
CGATCGGGGCCGCGTGGCTACATAAATCATTGGCAGGCCCGCCGCCGCCTCCGTTGTCAGCTGCGCTGACCAGGATGGCATTAAGTGTCATGCAGGTAGTGTTAGAAGTGCAGTTGAACTCGTTAACTTGCACCCAGTAGGTACCTGTAGTAGAAGGTGTAAACTCCACGCTGGACTGAAGCCCGCAGAAATCATCATTAAATGCTAAAGCAGCGCCTCCCCCTTCTGCAAAGATGGTGATTTGAGTATCAAAATCTGCATCACCACAGGTTTCAAAACGGTAAGTACTACCAGCTTGCATATTGGTGACAGCGCGGTATTCACCCCCGTAAATACAAGTTGTTAACAGGGTTGTAGCTCCTTCATTAGTAGGGGCAGAAGAGGATGAAAACGGGTTGCCCACAGAGCACTGTGCCTGCAAAGCGGCACCAGAAAATAAAATCATTACTAATGCCAGAATACTTTTACAGCACGCTGGCATACGTGTGTACATTTGCATCATAATTAATTAGGTTTAGTGTTGAAGTATTTTAACAAAGCAATGAACGTACAGCGCGGGGCTGTAAGCCATAGCAAGTTGTATTATGCATCATTACATCAGAATAGGGATACTAAAAGGGGGGAGTGTGCAATTTATCAGTCGGATGAGTAGTTCCTCTCAGAGAACTCAAATATACTAATAAATTTTTCTTCTGCAATTTAGGCGTCAAAAATATTAACTTTTTCCGGCGTGCGCTTGTACATTTCGCTGAATAATCATTGTTCTGCCTTCTTTTCTTCGCCAGCCAATTGGAACAGAGCGGCTGCCCCTCGGTTACGCAACGCTAGGGGATATTTTGTTTCCCCTCCCTTTTCAGAAAGACGAGCTGACGCGTATCGCCCGGTGTAAAGAAACCACTTTCTGGCACTGTTAGAGCGCGGAGGGTTCCGCCTGCTTCTACAGACAGACAAAGCCCAATACCCACATCATCTCTGCCGCCATCCACATTTACTCCGTAGTTGTTACCCGGCAAAAGCGCATAAACCAGACATAAGACCCCATGCCCACTCTGCAAGACAGCGTGAAACCGATCAATTCGTGTAATACTCCCGGAAGAATACCTGATAGTTTTCCACAGAACGCTCCTTCAGCACCTCCCGGTAGTTATTTTGGGTAATCGGCAGCACCTGAAAGCCCACGTCGAGGTCGCCGAGGAATTCATCCCGCTTGGCTTCAACGCCCTGATAGTAGCGCATCGCCTCGTTTTTGTCATTGAAGCGGCGCAGCACCAGGATGGGCACGCGGCTATCTGCCTCCATCCCCAGGAAGAGGTTGGAAATCCGCAGCCGGTCCAGTTTGTGGTACTTCTGGTTGTAGTCCGATACTGCAATTTTGGCATCGTTGAGGTTAAACTCCTTGGTATCAAAGGCGATGATGACGTAGTGCAGTTTGTCTTCTTCAAACTGGAACTTCTCCAGCTCTTCCTTGGCACCGGCGGGCAGGCTGGCAGTGGTTTCGCCCAGCAGGCGGAGGATTTCCCGCGCGCGCAGCTGCTCCTCGGTATCCGGGTAGCGGGCTACCACGCTGCGCAGGTTTTCGATGTAGGCCTCTTTGCCTTCCACATTCCCGGAAGCCATAGCGGAGAGCAGGGAGAACTTAGCCTGCAGCGGGTTGGCTGCTCCAAACTTTTGCTTGGCATCGTTGCTCATGGTGTAGGCCTCCCGGTAGTTTCCAGCTTTGAACGCCTTAAATGCCTGCTCGTAGTAACGGTTGACCGCCCGTTCTTCGGCCAGCATTTCCTCTGCGTAGTTCGGGTTCCTGATGATGAGCGCATAGGTAGAACTTGGGTACTTGTCGACAATCTTATCGGCGTACTCCTGTGCTTTAGCGTTGTTGCCGATTTCACCGTACGCCAGGTACAGCTGATACCAGGAATCCAGCTGATAAGCATTTTCCGGGTAGCGCTCGTTCAGCCGTTCGAGTATCTCGATGGCTTTGTCGGTTTTTTCCAGGCGCTCCCGGTAGAGGCTGCCCAACTTAGACATGGCCTCCTGTATTTTGATATTGGCAGTGGCTTTAGACTTCTCGTCGTTGGGCACATCGCCCAGCAATTTCTGAATTTCCTCTTCGGTCAGGATGCTTGGGTCGTTTTCATCTCCTTCAGCCAGCAACTCTTCCAGTTCTGCCCCGGAAGCGGCGCTTGAACGCCGCCAGTTGTCTTCCAGCGGACGGGTACCCCACTGTCTGCTAAACTCGCGGCTGCCCCGGCGCAGGGCGCGGTCGTCGTAAGCAAAGAACTTACTTTCCGGGACGTTGCTGCCTACATTGACGCGGCTCTGCACGGTGCTGTTAAAGCCGCCCCGGCTGTTGGCCGCCCGGTTGGCCTGCGCCACGAGCTGTTTGCGGCGCTCTTCATCCCGCTCGCGCTTAATGCGCAGCGCCAGGGCTTCCTGCTCCTCCACGGTCATTTCGCTGATGCGCAGGAGGCTGTCCTGCGTCTGTATGATTAGCAGGTTATTGGCGATGTCTTCCAGGTTGTTGGCCAGGGCCTCCACCCGCTTGAAGCGGTCGTCTTCCTTATTGAGCACGGTCAGGGTGCTGTCGTAGTAATTGCTGGCCTTGATATACGCCTCATCCTCGTAGTACAGGTCGGCCAGGGTAAGGTAGGCTTCTGCCTGCTGTGCCCGGTTGCCCTGACTGTTTTGCAGCGCGAGCTGCAGGTTGCGGATGCCTTCCGGCTCATCGCCCTCCTTGAAGGCGATCATTGCCATTGCAAAGTAAATCTGGTCTTTGTATTCCGCATTTTTGTCTTCCCGCAGCATACGCTCCAGCTTTTCCCGTGCATCGCGGGAGTTGCCTTTGCCGCTCGCCCAGGCATTCTGTGCCATGCTGAGCTCACAGTTGAACTCCATTTCATAGCGGGGGCGGTAGCTCAGGCACTGCTCAAAGGCTGCGTAGGCCCCGCTGCTGTTGCCCAGCTCCTGATAAAGCTGCGCCATGATAAAGGCATAGCGTGCCTTCTTCTTTTTGTCTTTCTCCAGTTCTATCGCTTGCTTGAGCGCCGGCAGTGCATTCACATACTGTTCCGTTTTGATATGCAGATGGGCCTGTGCTGCTGCTGCGCGCGCGCGGATGTCTTCAAAGGTGGTGCCACTGCTGAGCAGCTCGTTGAGGATGCGCTGTGCAAAGTCGTGCTTATCCCGCTCTATCATCGTCAGCGCGTAGTACAGCATGCCTTCCTGATAAGCAGGGCGGTGCTTCAGCGGCCCGTCTTCCGGTGGCTCTTCCTCCGGGTTGCTGTCTTTAGCCAGCTCTTCCTCATTTTCCTTACGCTTGGCTTCCTTTGCTGCCTGCTCGGCTTCGTTACCCTTCTGCAGGATAGCCGGCTTTTCCGGTGCCTTGCCCCCGCTTTTGCGGGCTTTGCGTACCGCTTTGTTGTATTTTTTAAGCGCGCGCGCCTTCTTCTTGCTCATCTTGTTTTTCTTCTTCTTGCTGCGCTTGCGCTTCTTCTTTTTCTTCTTTTTCTTTTGGACTTTTTTGTCGGCCTTAGTCTTCTTCTCCTTGCGCTCCATTTCTTCCGGGTTGAATTCCCCTTCGAAGTAGCGCCAGGTTTCCTCCGCCGATTCGTAATCCCGCTTGAGGTACTGCGCTTTACCAAACAGCATGTAGCTGTCATCCGTCCACTTGCTGTAAGGGTGCAGGTTGACGACTATCGAGACTTTCTCCATAGCAATATCGAGGTCCGGGGAGACGGAAGAGGCATCCGCTACGGCCAGGTAAGGATACATCGGCAGGATTTGCGTAAAGTTATCCCGGTGCTGCTGCTCCAGAGAAGCCACACTGAGCATCACGATCTCATTGGCATTGAAGTAGCCGTTGTAGTGAGCTGTGGTATTGTGGTAAAGCTCCCCAAGGGCAGACATCTCACTGCGCTTTTTGGTAGTCGTGCAGGCCGCCACTACGGCAGTTCCCAGTAAAAGGACCAAAGCTTTATTCAGTAGTCTCAAGATTGCTATATTTTGACCAGCTGCGCGCAGCAGCCACTTCATGGTAAAGGAATAACAGGCAGCGCCTGCCGGGGGCTCGGTATATAAACGATGAAAAGCAAAATTATTTTATTATTAACACACTTCAAACTGTAATTTTGCAGCGGCGCAGCGGCCGGCTCATACTACAGCGGCTTTGTATGCGTTCACAGCCTTGATAATCAGCCAATCCCGATTGGCGAAAACGATGTACAGATGGCAGAGAGAAGCGACAAGTTCAGGCATTGGTGGGAAGAGCGCAAGAAACAGCTGCGGCATACTTACCGCCTGATCATCATGAACAATGAGACCTTCGAGGAAGTCGGCTCCTACCGGCTTACCCTGCTCAACGTATATATAGCAGCGAGCACGGTACTGGTGCTCGTTGCCCTGCTTGTGGTGCTGGCCATTGCCTTCACGCCGCTGCGGCGCTATGTGCCGGGCTACGGCGACAGCAGTGACCGGCGGCAGGTGGAAATGCTGTACCGGGAAGTCAAGGACCTGGAGGCGCAGCTCGTTGCCCAGCGGGAACACTCCACCAACATACAGCGGTTGCTGGTCGGCGATGTGCTGCCGGAGGAGGAAGAAGAGGGTACGGAAGAGGAGATTGCAGCCCCCGCTGCCGACAGCCTCACCAAGGTGGAGCTTTCAGAAGAGGAAGAACAGCTAAGGCAGGAAATGGAACTGCGCGAGGTAGGCGCTACCGCCCAACAGGGGCGCCGCACCAACTTCTCCCCCGGCTCCGTGCCGCTAGAGCAGATGTTTTTCAGCCCGCCCCTCAAGGGGGAAATCAGCTTTGGCTTTAAGCCGGATGACAAGCACTACGGGGTGGATATCCTGGCGCCTAAAAACACCGCCATTAAAGCGGCTATGGATGGCTTTATTTTCTTTGCCGACTGGACGATGGAGACTGGAAATACCATTGGCATACAGCACGCCAACAATACCATTACCTTCTATAAGCACAATTCTGCTAACCTCAAGAAGAGCGGCAGCTACGTCAAAGCCGGCGAGGCCGTAGCCATTATCGGCAATACCGGTACCAAAACGGATGGCCCGCACCTGCACTTCGAGCTGTGGCACCGCGGCAAGCCCGTTGATCCGGCCGAATACATCAACTTCTAGACGAAGGCACTTCTGCCCAGGCAACAATTGAGCAGCCCTTCTTGTAATTAAGGGGACTTTAGCTTATTTTTGAACGTCAACTCCTTCGGGAGCAAAGCGCTCCTTATCTAAAATACATTCAATTTACCATGAGTAGAAAAAGAGGATTCCTAAAATCAAGCAGCAACCCTGTGATGAGCGAAAAAGTTTATCGCAACGCCTCCAGCGAAGTACTTGACGCTGACATGACGCAGGCCGGCGTGCAGGAAGACCGCATGACCGTCTCCGGTGCCGTCAACAAATCGCTCCTGCTCGGTGCGCTGATGCTGGCCACCGCTGTATTTTCCTACATCAACCCCAGCCCGCTCTTTATGTGGGGCGGTGCTATCGGCGGGCTGATCGTGGTCATTATCGCATCATTCAAGCCACGCTACTCCCCTACCCTTGCCCCGCTCTACGCAGCGCTTGAGGGCTTGTTCGTGGGGGGCATATCCGCTATGTACGCCAGTGCCTTTAATGGTATTGTCTTCCAGGCCGTTACCCTGACGATGGCGGTGTTCTTCCTGATGCTGTTCCTGTACAAGACCGGCATCATCAAGGTCACGCAGAAACTGCGCAGTGGCATCATTATGGCCACCGGCGCTATTTTTGTGGTCTACCTGCTCAATTTCGTGCTCGCCATGTTTGGCATCAATATGCCTTTCCTGCACGACGGCGGCATGATCGGCATCGGCATCAGCCTGTTGATCATCGGGGTGGCAGCGCTTAACCTGCTGCTTGATTTTGACAATTTTCACAAAGGAGAAGAGTACGGCGCTCCTGCCTATATGGAGTGGTTCTCTGCTATGGGACTACTGATTACGCTGGTCTGGCTGTACATCGAAATCCTGCGCCTGATCGCCATTTTCTCTTCCAACGATTAGGACGGGCAACGAGTACAGGCTTATTCCTGAAATCACGAAAGCGCGGTTGGCAGTTAACTGTCAGCCGCGCTTTTGTTTCAGTACCTTCCACACATGACTGCAGCAGAACGAAAGGCAAAAACTGAAGCTCCGGACTTTGGCATCTGTACCCGCTGTAAACAGCCTGTTGCCCCGGCCCGGCTGATGTACATGCCGGAAAGCACCCACTGTGTGCGCTGTGCGGACCGTTAAAGTTGATGAGGAGAAGGGCGCACCAAAAAAAACAGGGCACCTGCACCGAAGTGCAGCACCCTGTATAACCCCAAAAAACCAAATGAAAACAATCTACATATAATACTCTCCTTAAGTCGGAGAAGATTATCGTCTCTTTTTGTTGGTATCTTACAGCGTAACTTATTTATGAGTTTACTGTTAAACCAACGCTAATTTAATACATAATCTCGAAAGTGTACCCAGAAAAAGAAAAAAAATTTTCCACATACACTTCCTGACAAGCATTTGACCTTTCAATAAAGGAAGTAATGCAATCTTAGCCGCGCTGGCTTATGCAAAACAGAATGTAAATCCGTTATTTGCATTCTCCCTTATTGATTATCTGGACAGCTAACATTATAAACGCAAAAAGGTTGGCAAAAGTAAAGACAATTTTCGCCTGCACCAGCTGTGGTGCCACCTCCCCGAAGTGGATTGGCAAATGCCCGCACTGCGGAGAGTGGAATACCTATATTGAAGAGGTACTCTCCAAAGACACCGCTACAGAAGCCAAAGACAAAGCCTGGAAAGGCGAGCCGGCAACAAGCAGCAACCGCCCGGTAGCGCTGCCCGACATTAAAGCCGGGGAGACACAGCGCCTCGTAACACCCGATGGCGAACTCAACCGCGTATTGGGCGGCGGCATCGTACCCGGCTCCCTTGTGCTCATCGGCGGCCAACCGGGTATTGGAAAGTCCACCCTGCTGCTGCAGCTTGCTCTGGAGCTGCCGGTTACTATACTGTATGTATCCGGTGAGGAGAGCGACGAGCAAATCAAGATGCGGGCAGACCGGCTCGGCGGGCAGGCCTCCAACTGCTACATCCTGGCGGAGACCAATACCAACAAGCTGCTCAAACACGCGCAGAACCTGAAGCCCGACCTTATCATCATCGACTCCATACAGACGCTGTCCAGCCCCCACATCGAATCCATGCCGGGCAGCGTATCCCAGGTGCGCGAGTGCGCCGGAGAGCTGCAGCGCTTCGCCAAGGAGCAGCACATCCCGATTTTCATTATCGGCCACATTACCAAAGAAGGCTCCATTGCCGGCCCCAAGCTGCTCGAGCACATCGTGGATGCCGTGCTGCAGTTTGAGGGCGACCGCAACTATACCTACCGCATCCTGCGCACCATCAAAAACCGCTTTGGCAGCACCGACGAGCTCGGTATCTACGAGATGCAGGCCGACGGGCTCCGGGAAGTTTCTAACCCTTCCGAGCTGCTGCTTTCGCAAAAAGATGAGGACCTCAGTGGCAGCGCTATTGCCGCCACGATTGAGGGGATGCGCCCGATGCTGATCGAGACGCAGGCCTTAGTAAGCACTTCTGTGTACAGCAGCCCGCAGCGCTCTGCCACCGGCTTCGACCTGCGGCGGCTCAATATGCTGCTGGCGGTACTGGAAAAACGGGTCGGGCTGCCCTTTGCCCAGAATGATGTATTCCTGAACCTGGCGGGCGGCATCCGGGTGGACGATCCGGCTATGGACCTGTCGATTGTCTCGGCCCTGATTTCCTCTTTGGAAGACGTTGCCATCCCCACCGATGTCTGCTTCGCCGGCGAGGTCGGCCTTTCCGGCGAGATCCGGGCTGTCAACCGGGTGGAGCAGCGCATTCAGGAGGCCAACCGGCTGGGCTTTAAGGAAATCTATATCTCCAAGTACAATACCAAAGGGGTGGACCCTGGCCGCTACGATATCGAGCTGAAGGTGGTCTCCAAACTGCAGGAGCTGTACTTCTCCCTGTTCAAGTAGGCCGCAGCAGGGTGCCAAACTACCCTTTCCGCCAGTTGTTATCCTGATATGAGCACTTCAAATCATCCGGTTCTGCTATTCGACGGCGTCTGCAACCTGTGCAACAGCTCCGTGCAGTTCATCCTGCGGCGCGACCCGTCCGCCCGCTTCCGCTTCGCTTCCCTGCAGTCAGAGGAGGGGCAGGAACTGCTGTCGCGCTTTAGCGAAACCCCGGAAGACCTCAGCTCGGTTATTTTGATTGAAAACGGGCAGCTGTACGCCCGCTCCGAAGCTGCACTACGGGTAGCGAGGCGGCTAAGTGGCCTCTGGCCGGCACTCTACCTTTTTAAGATAGTGCCGCTCCCCCTGCGTGATGCCGTATACAACTGGATTGCCCGCAACCGCTACCGCTGGTTTGGCAAAAAGGAACAGTGTATGATGCCGCGCCCGGAATGGAAACACCGCTTCCTGTAGAATGAAGCTGCTGGAAGAGCATATCGTGCCGGAAGGCGTTTCCCATGTGCGGCTGAGCGATTACCTGGCGGGCGTATTTCAGGCCATACCCTCCCGCAAGGGCATCAAGAAAGCCATCAAGCGGGGTGCTGTACAGGTAGACGGCGCTACCGGCACGACTGGGCTATGGGTACAGCCCGGGCAGTGCATACAGTTGTACGACCCTGAGCCCACTCCGCCCCAGGCCTACCCGCTCTATGTGCGGATACCCTACCAAGACGAGCACCTGGCTATTGTGCAAAAGCCGGCTGGGCTGCCCGTCAGCGGCAACCACTACCGCACGCTGGTCAATGCACTTATTGATCAGTTGCCCCCCTCCAACCTGCCGGACGCTTTGCCCTGGGCGATGCCGGTGCACCGGCTCGACGCGCCTACTTCGGGACTGGTGGT
>CAJXXJ010000116.1 GCA_913062745.1 uncultured Phaeodactylibacter sp. | reverse complement strand
TCGGTATAGTCGAACAGGTTGGAAGCGTCGTTATTACGCTGCGGCTCTCCATTGTATACATTGAAAAACAGGAAGGTGTTGTCGGAGACGACACGGCTCAGCTTACTGCCCGCGCTCAGGGTACCTCCCAGCAGCGGCTGCTCGTAGTCCAGCTTGAAGGTGTAGATGTCAATATCGGTGGGCGTATCAAAGCTGTTGATAATTTCGCTCAGCAGCACTTGCTCGTTGGCGTCGTAGTAGCGGTTGGGCTGGAAGCGCTCGCTGTCGTTGCGGAAGCGGCCGTAGTCGGCATCCATATTCAAGCTGCGCCCCTGTCCGTTGTCGAATCGGTAATTGAGGTTGAAGGTTTGCTGCTCGCGGCGGTCGTTGGAGGTATTGCGGGCTACGAGTATGCTGTCGGGCTGCGTGCTACCCAGGGCTGTATTGAGGATTTCGATGCGGTTGAAGGCATTGTGTTCGCCCTCAAAGCTGCGGCCATCCACCAGAAAGCCGAGGGTGTGTTTTTCCGAAAGGAAGAAGTCCGTACCGAGCCGGTAGTTGTAGTTCTGCCGGGTATGGCGGTGGTTGTTGACTTCCTCCAGCTCCAGCCCGTTCTGCAGGCTCAGGAAATTCATTTCGTTGAAGCTTTCCCCTTCGCTTGCCCCGAGTGCCCCGAATACGTTGAGCTTCCGGTTGCGGTAGTTGCCATTGGCGTTGATATTGCTACGGTTGTAGCGCCCCTGGCTGAAGGTAGTGTTGACGGATCCGTTGGCACCGACATTTTCGTCCTTTTTTAGGCGGATGTCGATGATGCCCGCGTTGCCTTCCGCCTCGTAGCGCGCGCCCGGGTTGGTGATGATATCGATGCGGTCCACCTGGTCTGCCTGCAGGTTTTGCAGAAAGCTCGTCAGGTCGGCGCCGCTCAGCGGCATACGCTTACCATCCACGTACAGCAGTACGCCGGAGCGCCCGAGCACGTTGATGTTGTCGTTGTTATCGACGGTGACGCCCGGGGCTTTGCGCAGCAGCGAAATAGCGTCGGAGCCGGTACTGTTGATGGTGCCCTGCACATTGAAAACGGTGCGGTCGGGCTTTACCTCCACCATAGCGCGGCGGGCAGTGACGGTAGCTTCTGCCAGCTCAATGGATGCACTGCCAAACTGCAGCACGCCGAGCTCAAGCTGTGTGTTTTCCGTAAGGGAAATATCGGTTTTCCAGATCGGGTTAGCTCCTACGTAGGTGGCTTTCAGGAAGTAATCGCCGGTGGGCATGTCCCGGAAGCGGAATACGCCGGCCTCATCACTCACTTCCACTTTGGCAATACTGCTGTCGGCAGCGTGGTAGAGAACGACGTTGGCAAAGATAACGGGCTCATTATTTTCGTCCTGCAGCTGCCCGCGCAGGCTGTTTTGTGCCCAGCCGCTTGCCGCGAAAAGGAGCGTCAATAAAAGGAGGTAATACTGTTTCATGCTTTCAGTTTTTTCAGTCAGGTGTAATGCAGGTAGCAGTAGCGGAGTGCACACTGCCGCTGCACATCATGTAAAGACCACAATATCGAGCTAAGGTGGTATCCGTTCAGGTGTTTTTCGATGAATGGGCAGGTATAGAATATAGATCAACAAATAGACGGGGCCAGTAGCAAGAGCGGGGAGGCTTTGTAAAAAAAACAATGCGGGCCCACCGTCCTTGTGATGGGCCCGCACCGGGTATGTTTACGGGGATTTGCTACTCAAAGATTTCTGCCAGTTTCCGCTCCAGCGCTTCGCCCCGCAGGTTGCGCGCTATAATTTTTCCCTCCCGGTCGAGCAGGACGGTATGCGGGATAGAGCGCACGCCGTATAGCTGTGCGACTTCGTTTTGCCAGCCTTTGAGGTCGCTGACGTGGGACCAGCCCAGCTCGTCCTGCTCAATGGCTTTTACCCAGCGCTTCTTATCGCGATCCAGGCTGACGCCCAGAATGTCGAAGCCCTGATCGTGGTATTTTTCGTAAAGCTTTACCACATTAGGGTTTTCCCGGCGGCAGGGGCCACACCAGCTGGCCCAGAAGTCGACCAGTACCACACTGCCGCGGAAGTCGCTCAGGCTGATGTCTTCCCCATCGGGGCTGGCCTGTGTGAAGTCGGGCGCCTCTCCCCCTTTAGTGAAGTTTTCCATGCGCTTCATCTCCTGCTCCAGGTTGGCAACGGCTGCCGGCTCGCTTTCGCGGAAAGCGTCCGCAAATTGCTGGCCGAAATAGGTGAAGTTGGCATTGTTCTTTTGCTTGAGGCTGTTGAGCACACCGGACAGCGCCAGCTTGTGGGCACCGCTGCCGGTTTCGATTTTAGCCAGGGCGCTGTCGATGTACACGCGCCGCTGCTCATCGGGTACAGGGATGCTGGCGATGGTGCGTGCGTAGCTGCGGAACGCCTCGTACACCCAGGGCAGGCGGTTGTAAGTCGGGTCTTCGAAGTCGGCGTAGCGGAAGTACTCGTTGGCGTAGTACTCGATCTCATTGGGGTAACCGGAAGGGTTGTTGGGGTAGCTGAGGTAAGTATTGAGGGCTACCACATGGCCAAAGTAGGGGTGTTGGGCGCGGGCATCCTGCAGCAGTTGGAGCTTGAGGCTGTCGAGTACTTTCATCTCTGATTCGATTTCCGTACGGCCCTTGCCCTGCGTTACCTGATAGCGGCGTGCCAGGCGCTGAGCGTCCTTATTGAGCTCGTCGATATTGGCTTTTATCTTCTGGTAGCCGAGGTTGAAGTCAGAGCGGGCGAAGGATGCGGTACGCAGGCTGTTGCAGTCGCCCTGGACGACCACCGTGTCTTCCTGCCCGAGTATAACCGGCACTACGTTCTTCGGGTGGTTGCCGATGTAGTAGAATTGCAGCGGCCCTCTGGGGACTTCAAAGGTATAGACATTGGCTTCCGTTTCCCGGGCCTGCTCAACGGGAACGAATTGCATGCCGTTGAACTCGTACATATTGAGTGGCGTGGGGCAGGCAGCCACTTCCATACGGAGATGGATGGGGGCCGTTTTTTGCGCAAGCACTGTAATGCCTGTAAGTGCAATGAACAGGCTGCTTAAGCAGATGCGATAGATCATGGTCCTCTTTTTTTCGTTATGGTTGGTCAAAAATACGGTTAATCATCCGCGATTGAAAATTGCTGCGGGCACGATCATCGGATTTCAGGGCCAGCTCGTCTATCGGTTGGGCAGCCCGAGCAACAAATAGATATCTTGCCAGTTTTATAAAAAGATTTTGGCTCCTGGCAATTGTTGCCGGAGCGTGTATATTTTAAGCAAGACCACTGACATGCGCCAATATAGATATAGTTTCAATTCTTCTAATAGCAATAACCCCTTCAGCACCATCATCGGCATCGTGCTGGGTATCCTGTTTTTGCTGGGGCTGTTTTACGTAGCCCGCTTTATTTTCACCATCATGTACTACCTCTCCCCGCTGATGATCATCGCGGCGCTGATCATTGATCACAGGGTGGTGGTAGATTACGGCAAGTGGCTGGTACGCCAAACAAAAAGCAACCCGGTGGTGGGCGTAATTGCCATTCTGCTTTCGGTGCTGGGCTTCCCGCTGGTGTCCCTCTTCCTGCTGGGCAAGGCGCTGTTGCGCAAAAAGGTGAAGGATGTGCAAAAGGAAGCCGAGCGGCAGCGCGAAGGGGAATTTATTGAGTACGAGGAGCTGGACAGCGAGCAGATGGATTTGCCGCGGATTGAAGACTGGGAAAAAGAGCCCCGCCGGGATCGCCGCGACCGCAACGATTACGATGATTTTTTTGATCAGACCTCCTGATGCTGTCGGCCTGGTGGATGGTATTCAGCGGTGGCAGCCTGCTTTTGGCGGCAGCCTACGCCTGGCTGATCCGCAGCAGCTTGCAACACTGGTGGGCACAGCCGGCAGAGGATACCGGAGCGGTGCTTTCTCACTGGCCGAAAGTCAGCGTACTGGTGCCCGGCCGCAACGAAGCTGCCCATCTGCCCGAAAGCCTGGGCGCGCTGCTGGCACAAGACTACCCCGCCGGACAATTTGAGATTTTTTTTATTGACGACCATTCTACCGACAACAGCCTGGAGGTTGCCGCTGCGCTCTCTTGCCCTGCGCTTCAGGTGCTCCGTCTGCAGGATTACCTTCCGGCTGAGGCTGCAGTGCAAGCCTACAAAAAAGAAGCGCTCAAGCTGGGCGTGCAGCAGTCCGGCGGGGAGATCATCCTCACCACGGATGCGGACTGCCGGGTGCCGCCGAATTGGGCCCGGGCCATGGTGCTGGCACTGGAGCAAAACGACTGGCAGGCGATCACTGGCCCGGTACTGGGCAGGCAGGGGCAGGGCGCGTTGCAGCAATTTCAGTCGCTCGACTTTGCCGGCATGATGCTGATGACGGCGGCGGGCTTGCGCAGCGGGCAGTTTACGCTGGGCAACGGGGCGAGCCTGGGCTTCCGCCGAACGGCCTTTGAAGCGGTGGGCGGCTACACAGGCAATGAGCAGTATGCTTCCGGTGATGATGTGTTCCTGCTTCGCAAAGTCGCTGAGGCCTTTCCCGGGCAGCTGGGGTTTTTGAAACGGGCGGATGCGGCCATCCGTACGGAAATGAAGGGCAGCTGGCGCAGCTTCCTGCAGCAGCGGCTGCGCTGGGGCACTAAAAACAGTCAGGCGGCAAGTGGGTGGGGCGCTACCCTGGCGCTGGGCGTGGTCTTTCTATTAAGTATGGCCATCGGGCTGGCTTTGCTGAGTGTGCCTTTTATGGGATGGCCGGCACTGCTGCTGTTTGGGCTGCTGTTTGCTGCAAAGGCGATATCCGACTACTGGCTGCTGCGGGAGGCGGCTGGATTTTTCGGCCGGCCGGGCTTACTTCGGCGCTTTTTGCTGATGGAGGCTATGCACACTGCCTACATTGTGGTGGTGGGTACGCTGTCGCTGGTGGTGCGGAAATACGAGTGGAAGGGGCGGCGGGTGGAGTAGTTTTTCCTGTTAAATGGCTTCTACATTCACTTTGAACCACTCCCGGCACTGGTCGAGGTTAATCTGGCCGGAAGCCAGTTCCATAGTAAACTGAAAAAGTATTTCATTGGCATTTTCTCCCTTAGTCGGTAAGAGTTGGTTTTCTGCTTCGATCTTGACTAATGTATTTTTCAGCCTATAGCCATTCATTTTCAGGAACAGCAATGCAGCTTGGAGGCCAGTACGTTTGTTTCCATCCTGAAAAATGTGATTGGAAATGACAGAAAACATATAAACGGCAGCTTTATCATAAAGCTCCGGATAAACCTCCTGACCAAACACTTTTCCTTCAATGGCCTCAGTAATGTAGTCCAGCCTCTCAGAGCATGTTTGGAGCTCGTTCCTATTGCAAATCAACGCTTTATGAACCTGACTTCCTCACTAAATTTTCATTTAGCCCGCTAAACTCAAATTTAGTGACTTCGCCAGAGCCATAAATCCTTGATTTTCATGACAAAACCGCTCCAAACATGCTCTTCAGGGTGAAGAAGGTTAGACGGAGGTACGAAATTTCCTCCGTGTTGCTCTGTCGTCATTCGGTTGATTAAAATAAAATCTGATTTTTCGAGGAATTCCATAGTATTAGCTTATGCTAAAGCTTTAAATACTTCGTCATAGCGGTCAAAATCCTCCTGGATTAATGCCTTTAACCTGGAAGTCCGCTCATCATCGGCAGAATTGAGGACATTGTTTTCTTTCAGGATTTCGGTAAGTATATCCTTGAAATAGGCAGGGTTTTCAAGTAAAATCTCGGTAACTACCTCTTTTAGCGCTTCTTTACTGATGTGATCATTATTCATTGTTTTCCAAATTTTGGGCAAAACTATGCAATTCCTAACATTTGGTTTTACTTACTAGTTCCCCTACGTGGAGTACACCGCCCCCCACCACAAACGTCCAATTAGGAGTCATGGCGCGGTAACTGTTTCCCGGCTTGACGGAGACAGCAGACCATCTACTGCCGCTGCAGCAGATAAGCCAGCGCGCCGGTGGACCAAAGTGCCCAGAGGATCAGCACCGGCTGGAAGAAAAGCCGGATCAGGCGTTTGCGGTCGGTGTCGAGGCCGAAGGCATCAATACCGTTGGTGTATTGGGAGATATTGCCGGGAAAGATCAACACGTAGAAGATAGCCAGCGCGATGCCGACGTAGACCTTTTGCTGGCCCCAGAAAACCATGGCCAGCCCCAGGCTGATCTCTACAATACCGGAAGCAACAACTACGAAATCCATGAAAGCCGGATTGGAGGGCAGCCACCGCGGCACCTGCGCCTGGAAGTCTTCCCGCAAAAAGGTCAGGTGGCCAGTACCGGCGAAGATCATGAAGGCGCCGAGCAGGATGCGCAGGATGTTTTGTAGGAGTGTGGTTTCCATGGTTTTTTTGGGGAGGAACGGATTGAGGCCCTGTAGAGTTCTGGAAGTCTTCATCTAGAAATGGTCGAGCTTTTCGCTATGTAAGATGTAGACGCGCATGATATAAAGAAAAACGGGCGGCAGGGTGCCGCCCGGATGATGGTAGTGGTCCCACTTGGGCTCGAACCAAGGACCTACTGATTATGAGTCAGTTGCTCTAACCAACTGAGCTATGGGACCAATTATGAGTCAGCCCCCGATGGCTACGGGGGTAACCAACTGAGCCAGGGGCCGCTAAAGCACCGCAAAATTACGCATTAAAGCATTACCGCGCAAGCGATGTATACAAAAGGATAAACAGGCAGCCCGGGACCGGGCTGCCTGCAGAGGATTTTTTAGTCCAGCTTATCCAGGTGTACATCCATTTGCGGGAACGGGATGCCGATATCGTTGGCGTCAAATTCCTTCTTGATGCGCTCGAAGAATACCTTGTAGGCTGGCCAGAAGTTATCGTTCTTCGCCATGAATCGCACGGCGAAGTTGACGGAGCTGTCAGCCAGTTCCTTGACAAAGATATCATAGCCGGCTTCAAGCTCGATGTTCGGCAGGCCCTTGACAATATCTTCGATAATC
This sequence comes from uncultured Phaeodactylibacter sp., assembly GCA_913062745.1. Lineage (GTDB taxonomy): Bacteria > Bacteroidota > Bacteroidia > Chitinophagales > Saprospiraceae > Phaeodactylibacter. The sequence goes on along the minus strand of CAJXXJ010000116.1, from coordinate 1,979 downwards.
TGCCGGGCTTTATCGATGTCGTCATCGTAGCCGATACCCACCGTCAGGTCGTGGCGCCGCATGCCCTGAATGGTGTAATTCTGAATGGCGTTGCTCGTAATCTGCCCGTTCGGGACAAAGATGATGCGGTTGTCGAGGGCTACAAGCTCCGTATGGAAAATGTGGATGTCCTTTACAGTGCCTGCGTGGCCGCCCACTTCCACGAAATCGCCAATCTTGAAAAACTTGAAAATGAGGATAAGCACCCCACTGGCAAAATTGGCCAGGTTGCCCTGTAGCGCCAGGCCGACGGCAAAAGCCAGCGCACTGAAAATAGCGATAAAGGAGGTGACCTCTACGCCAAACATGGACAATACACTCAAAATGAGCAGCGCCTTCAGCAGCAGGCTGATCAGCGTGCCCAGAAAGTTGCGGATGGCCTCATCGTCGATGCGGGGTTTCATGGCTTTTTGGATGACCCTCGTGATGCGGCTGATCACCCAGAAACCAATGATGAGTGTAATGATTGCGCCTACCACTTGCAGCGCATAGGTGGCTACAAATCCGCGGATAGACTCCCAAATCTGTTCAAAATCCATAGTGTGTTAGGTGGTTTTGTGTCAATAAATGCTGAAAAATCCGGCATTTCCGGATTAGCTAAATACAATATTTGTGAATGATAAGGAAACCCTGAGGCCAAAGTTTTTTAAGAAAGCGGAGTCGGCTTGATGTCTCCGGCAGAAATCGTAGGCTCTAGCGTCTGCTGTCCCAGGTGGATGTCCATCTGCGGGAACGGAATGCTCACTCCGGCTTTGTCAAACTCCTTCTTCACATGCTCCTGCATGTAGAAGTAAGTGGGCCAGTAATCACTGCTGTTGATCCAGGGGCGGACCAGGAAATTGACGGAGCTGTTGCCCAGCTCTACCACTTTGACCAGCGTCTCCGGCTCCTCCAGCACATAGGGGCAGGCCTTAGCCACTCGCTGTATCACTTCCCGGGCTTTGTCGATGTCATCACCGTAGCCAATACCGAAGGTCATATCTACGCCCATCTGCCCCTGTCCGGAGATATTGGTGATTACGTTGCTGGTGACCACGCTGTTGGGGACGATGATGCGCTTGTTATCCAGTGTCTTTAAAATGGTGTTAAAAACCTGAATACCCACTACAGTACCGGTCTGCCCGCCGCCGATTTCCACCAGGTCACCAACTTTGTAAGGCTTGAAGATGAGCAGCAGCACGCCGCTGGCAAAGTGGGCCAGGCTACCCTGCAGCGCCATGCCGATGGCGAAGGCCAGTGCGCCGAACAGTGCCACGAAGGAAGTCGTTTCCACGCCAAACATACCCGCCACACTGAAAAGCAGCAGTACCTTCAGGCCTACGCTGATAAGCGAGCCGAGAAACGGGCGGATGGTAGCGTCGAAATTTCGTTTTTCCATCCCACGCTGTACCATATGAGTGATACGGCCGATGATCCAAAAGCCGATGACCAGCGTCAGTACGGCGCCTACGAGCTTCGGCACATAATCTATAATGAGCTGGCCGAGCTGTTCCATGTTAAAAAGTTGATCCATTGTTAATAGGGTTTTGTTTTGTAAGACAATATATTAGTAGCAGCTGTACATAAGGACGGGAGAACCCCGAAAAGTTACCTGTTGATTGTCAATTTTTACAATTTGTGCGCTAATTTATTGGCAGCTCGCGGATTACGAGCACTCAAACATGTAGTATTCATGCCGAAATGGTATACCAAGGAGGAAGCTTTGCAACGCCTGCAGCGGTACTGCGCCTATCAGGACCGCTGCCATCAAGAGGTGCGGGATAAACTGCGCGATATGAAGGTCCCCGGCGACTGGCAGGATGAGGTCATACTATCTTTGCTGGAAGACAATTTCCTGAATGAAGAGCGCTTTGCCCGCAGCTTTGCCCGTGGTAAGTTCAGGATGAAAAAATGGGGGCGGATCCGCATACGTCGGGAACTGAAGCAGCGGGGTATTTCAG
>CAJXXJ010000115.1 GCA_913062745.1 uncultured Phaeodactylibacter sp. | reverse complement strand
CATCTCGTCCTCACCTTCGTAGCTTAGGCTACGAGGTTCCGGGCGTTCTTTGATCTGGCAAAAAATACTCATCCATACTCTATACAAAACTTACCTCAATAAACTCTAATGAAACCTACAATATATGCCCTTTCCGGCAGGCAGGCAATGCCGGGAAGTGATGGCCTGCAACTTTGCCAAAAGGCGCTCCATTTGTCAAAGATTGAGCAATACTTTGTTATTTCGCGCTGCTCAGCAACCAACGAATCTTCCGGTCGTTATCCGGTTATCCACACTTAGCAACTGAAAAGGTGCTTCGCTCAGAATAGATTCGTTGACTTACAACCCTTTGGCATGAGAAATTTATACCTGCTCCTGGCCTTGTCGCTTCCCTTCATCCTGTCTGCACAAAATACGTATACTGCACCGGAGAACGGAAGCCTTTCCATTAATGACTGTAACGGCATCCTCTACGATTCCGGCGGGCCAGACGGGCCGTATACCGAAAACAACGAGGCTTTCATCACTATCAACGGAAGCTCGGGTGAAGCCTTGTTACTTACCTTTACGGAATTCAGTGTGGAAAACCACTTTGATGCGCTTACCTTGTACGACGGAGCTACCACAGACAGCCCTGTCGCAGGTGTTTTTTCCGGCTCGGCGCTTCCTAATAACGGAAACCCCATCCTGCTGTCCGGCACCAGCTGCCTGCTTGTTTTCCACAGCGACTTCACCGTTAACGGCTCGGGCTTTGCTATGAACTTTGACTGTATCGACTTCACCGAGCCTCCGGTAGCACAGGCCGCCTACCCTGCCCTGAGCTGCACCGGCACCGTCGCTTTTACGGATGCTTCCTCCTTCTTTCCGGATACCTGGGCCTGGGATTTCGGGGACGGCAACACCTCTACGGAGCAAAACCCGGTGCATACTTACGCAGCGCCCGGCACCTACGATATACAGCTGGAAGTATGTAATGAAAACGGATGCGACACCTTCTCCGCCACTCAGGCTGTCACCTTTGACCCGGAAAACTTCTCCTGCACCAATGGTATCAACATGCCGCTCCACGGGCTGGAAACCACTACGCTTTGCAATGGCGTTTTGTACGACGACGGAGGCCCCAACGGCAACTATACGGAAGGAAGTAATGGACAATTCCTGATTGCACCGCCCGGTGCTACCAGCATTACGGTTACCTTCACAGCATTTGATCTCGGGTCAGCTCCCACCAATAATGACCAATTGTCCCTTTTTGGGGTGGATAACGGCAACTACACCCCGCTTGCTACCTACCTGGGCGATGAGCTGCCAAACGACGGGCAACCCATTACCTTTCAAACCTCAGCACTCGCGCTGTTCTTCTTCGCCGACCATCAGGATAATTTCCCAGGATTCGAAATGATCTGGGAAGCTAATGGCATCGCCAACCCGCCCCTTGCCGCTTTTACGGCGGATGCCGTGGGTGTTCCTTTCGGCACCGCCATACAGTTTACAGACAACAGTACCGAAAACCCGGCTGCCTGGGCCTGGGACTTTGGAGATGGCAATACCTCTACGGCGCAAAACCCCAGCTACACCTACGCCGAAGCCGGTACCTACAGCGTCGCCCTGACCGTAACCAACTGCAACGGCTCAGATACAAGCGAAACCCTGGAAATTACCGTACAGGAGCCGCCTGCGCTGACCGTTGACCCGGACAGCTTCACCGTGGAGCTTGACGCAGGAAGCAGCACCACAGCTACACTTAATCTTTGCAATACCGGGCAGGGAGATTTGCTTGCTTCGATTACCAGCCAGGACGATATCAGCCAAACCGGTTACCGCCTGGATTTTACGACCTCCGAAGCGGGCGCTGGTTTTGATTGGCAACTTTTTGGCCCTGATTTTGAAGTGGTGGCCGAGAGCAGCCAAACCTATGCTGCCAGTTCAAGCTACACCGAGATCATCAGCGGCCTGCAACCCGATGCGGAATACTATTTCCTCATTACCGGCGTGCCACAGGGGACTACCGTGTTTGAAACGCTGACGCTCACGGACCTGGGAACAGGGACTGAATTGTTTTCCGGAGCTTTCGACTTCATCATTGACCAGTTGTATATCCTGCCAATGCCCCTCGAAGGCACCGGCGGCCCACTGGCCTGGCTCATCACCGGAGCCAACAGCAGCCCACTTGCTGCAGGAGATTGTGAAGAGATAACGGTCACCTTCGATGCTACAGAACTGGTAGATGGCACCTACGAAGGGTCCATCATCATCAACAGCAATGATCCGAACCAACCGTTGGTTACCATTCCTGTGACTCTGATCGTCAACGGGACGCCGGAGCTGAGCGTTTCCACCAACAACCTCGACTTCGGAGAAGTACAGCTGGGCGCCACTTCCACCCTGAGCTTCACTTTGGAAAATACGGGTACGGCTCCGGCTACCGTGAGCGGGCTGGAATCCGCCCTTGCCGATTTTGCAGTGCAGGGCCCCGACAGCCTCACCCTTGCCCCGTTCACCTCGCGGGCCATCAGCGTATCCTTTGCACCGGGCGAATTGGGTGCCTTTGCGCAAACGCTGACCCTGGCTAACAACGCAGGCGATGATCTGCTCGTGAGCCTCACCGGAACCGGCATCGCTGCCCCAAGCCTGACCGTCAACCCTACGGACTTCACCGTCGAGCTCATCGAGGGGCAGGATACGACGCTGACCGTGGATGTCGGCAATACCGGAGCGGCACCACTGGACTTCAGCGCGAGTTCCCTGTCCAATAGTGTCGGCTTTATCTTCAACTTCACTACGGATGACTGGGGTTCGGAATTCGCCTGGGCCCTTTTGGACGCAGATGACAACCTGATTCAGAGCTCAGACGGCATTGCCTATGCCTCAAACACCACCTACAGCATAGAGCTGCTCGGCCTATCAGCCAATGAAACGTACAGGCTCCGGTTGCTGGACAGCTGGGGAGACGGCTCGCTGCCCAGCTACAGCGTAACCGACGCCCTTTCCGGCCAGGTGGTAGCATCGGGCGCGTTTGTCGGCAACACCTTTCAGGAAGAAGTCCCGATGGGCAGCCCTGCTCCGGACAGCTTCGCCGGCATTTCGCCCGCGAGCGGCACCGTTGCGGTTGATGAGAGCACTGCGCTGCAGATTGATTTGGATGCAAGCGGCCTGGCTACCGGCGTGTACGAACTAGTGTACGAGCTGGAGACTAACGACCCGCTGCAGCCGTTGGTCCCGATCAATGTGACTTTGAGTGTGATTGCCCCGGTAACGGCTGGAATTGATGCCCCCGCGTTTATCTGCGGTACGCTACCTATACAGTTTACGGATGCAAGTTCCAATGTGCCGACGAGCTGGAACTGGGACTTTGGCGATGGTACGACCTCTACAGAACAAAACCCGGTGCATACCTACGCGGAAAGTGGCATTTATACCATTACGCTGGAAGCATGCAATTCCCTGGGCTGCGATACAATTACTCAGGAAGACTTCCTGGAGGTCGACCTCGACTGTTTCTCCCAAAATATACCTACTGGCCAGCACGAAAGTACTTTGGTAACGGCCTGCTCCGGCAACCTTTACGATTCCGGCGGCCCCAATGCGCCCTACGTGGAAGGCAATATCGGCAGTGTTACGCTTGCTCCCCCCGGTGCCACTTCGGTGAGTATTACTTTTAGCGAATTCAACTATCAGGAACACGCAGATTTTCTGTACATCTACGACGGTGATGCCGCTACCGGCCTGTTTCTGGGTGCCTTTACCGGAAATCAGCTGGAAGGACAAACCCTGACGGCTACCTCCGGAGTACTGACCATTCAGGAGTTCACGGATCACTTCACCAACCTGAGCGGGTTTGCGGCTACTTTCAACTGCTCGGCGGAGCCGCCCGAGGAGCCGAAGCCACTATTTTCCATCGCAGAGACTGAGCTGTGCGCCAATGAGCCCGCAGTATTTACGGATGAAAGCCTCAACTTCCCTTCTTCCTGGTTCTGGGAGTTTGGGGACGGTGGAACGTCTAATGAGCAAAACCCCGTCTACTTTTTCGCGGCAAGCGGCACCTATACCGTAACGCTTACCGTATGCAATGCAGTCGGCTGCACCACCATCAGTGAAGATATTACGATCACGGTAGACCCCGACTGTATTATCGAAAACATGCCGGTCAACGGGCAGCAGGCCATCACTGGTTGCTTCGGAAGCTTATATGACTCCGGCGGAGCAGATGGTAATTACGTGAACGATAATACCAGCCTTACGACTATCTACAGCTTGTTTGGGCCGATCACCCTGGAGTTTGTATCCTTTAGCTTTGAAGAAGGCGTTGATGGGGTCGCTGTATTTGATGGTGCTACCGTGGAGGACCCCTTGCTGGGATTCTTTACCGGCAACAACCTGCCAGACGAAATCACTTCGACGGGCACCGTAATTACCATTGCAGAAATTTCTGACTTTTCGGGCAACGATAGCGGCTTCGAGATCATTTACAGCTGTCAGGGTGCCTCTGCTGCCGGGCCGGAAGGCACCAAACTGCTCGTCAATAACGATAAGATGTGTGATGGGGTCCGCTCCTTTTCAGCGATCACCAATATAGAGGTAAGCAACTGGATTTGGGATTTCGGTGACGGGCATTACTCCACGGACGCAAGCCCGGAACATACCTATGAACACAACGGCATCAAAAACATCACCCTAACCGCCTGCAATGACGAAGGCTGTGCGACAGCATCGACCTCTATCTACTCCCACAAGCTAACCCCGCAATTGGAGGCCCCTGACACCGTAGCGGTAGGGCAGGAAGTACAGCTCTACGGGCTCACTCCCGAGGCTACTCACTGGAGCTGGGACTTCGGCAATGGCGAAACGGCCGACCACGCGACGCCGGTGACCTCCTATCCGGAAGCAGGTTGGTACGACATCCACGTACACCTGATCAATATGGACGTGCATGAGACTTGTGACGCCAACCATACCCACTCGATATTCGCAGACCCCAACTTGACCGGCACCCGGGATATGGAATTGATGGATTTCACTGTTTTCCCAAACCCCACCGCTGATGTGCTCAACCTGCGGGGCCTGGAAATGGCGGATGAAAACTACGAAATCCGCCTCCGTTCTACCGTCGGGCAAGTAGTGCGGGCGATGCCTTTGGTGCCGGCTATTTCACTGGAAGGCTTACCCTCTGGCATGTACCTGCTGGAAGTTGTAGAGGATAAGCAGGTGGTAGGCCGAAAGCGGGTGATTAAGGAGTAAGCCGAACTACCCGGAGGAATCAAGAGAGGCTGCATTTTGAGAGAAGTGCAGCCTCTTTAATTTAGGCCTTGCATCAACCTTTGAACAGGTCCAAATACTCCTTGAAAGCGTATACGCTTGCGCGCCTGCCACTGGGGAGTTGTGTCAATACAGCTGCTTTCTCCAAATCTGCAATCAGCTTATAGGCGCTGACCTTAGACTTTCCAATGGCCTCACTTACTTCTTCTGCATCGATAATGGGACGGATATACAGGCGCTCTATTACCAGTTTTGCATCCTGTGCACGCCCGCCAAGATGATTTAACCGCTCATCCATTGACTTTTGTAACTGCAAGATACCATCGAAGGTGGTGATGCCTCGTTTTGCAGTTTCGATCACGCCTGTAAGGAAAAACTTATACCACTGGTTGATATCATTGTGAGTCCTGACACGCGTTAGGTTATCGTAGTAAAGAAGGCGGTGCCGCTCAAAGAAATCTGATAGGTATAGTATCGGTTCACGCAGTATGCCCTTGCTGACAAGGTATAGCGTAATCAGTAGTCGGCCCACTCTCCCATTACCATCCAGAAACGGATGGATGGTCTCAAACTGATAGTGTATGAGCGCTATTTTTATAAGATCAGGAATCGGGTTCATTTCGTCATTGGCAAATTTTTCCAAGTCGCTCATCAATTCAGAAATATAACCATGGGGTGGCGGGATAAAGGTTGCATCGCTCAGTGTGGCGCCTCCGATCCAGTTCTGGCTTGTTCTGAATATACCCGGCATTTTCCGGCTTCCCCGTACACCTTGCATCAATATTTCGTGAGTTTGCCGGATCAACCGGCTGGAGAAAGGCAGCTCATCCAACAGACCAACAGCACGATTCATCGCCTTGATATAGTTTTGCACCTCCTCCCAATCATCTTTCAGGCCGGGCGAGACATCCTCTTTTTTCATGAAGGCCTCCTCCATATTGGTTTGTGTGCCCTCTATCCGGGAAGATTGAGTTGCTTCCTTGGCTATATGCATGCTGATATACAGGTCTATGTTGACATAGGCGGAGTACATATCCAATCGCCCCAAATGTCGGTCTGCCTTGCTCAACAGCTGAATAACCTCCATGTCTGTTATTTCCCATGCGGAATGTATGGGCTCAGGCATAAAAGCTTTATAGTATCCCTGATTGATATATTGCCCTGCTTTGAAATCTTTCATATGAGTTTAAACAACGCCCCGAAAATTAAGGTTTAACCCATAAAACTTAACTTTCAAAAATTTCAGTTAAGGAAAACACCTTAAAACTTAACTAAACTCGCCTTTGATTAAGTTTTTGCCCTCAAAACTTAACTGAGCTGCTCTTTCATTAAAGGCAGCGCATCCAATAGCGATCCTGCCTAAACGGTCTGTGCCCGATCGCCGGGTGTCGACTCTCGTTCAATCGATTGCGCAAATCAACCTGGATGAACATTCCTTCCCTATTCCCCTGTTAGCCCAATAAAGCCTGAAACATGAAATACTCATTTCTGCTTCTTACCCTTGCCGCACTGCTTATTTTCCCTTCCTGCGATTCGGAGGAAAAGGACTTCCAAACCCGGCTGAGCTCGCCGGATGGCCAATTGCAACTCGACTTTGTGCTTTCTGAATCGGGGCAGCCACAGTACGCGCTGCAGCGCAACGGGCAAATCGTGATCGACACTTCCGGCCTGGGCCTGGTTTTTAAATCGGCAGCTGCCGCCAACGATAGCTTCCAACTCGAAAGTACCTCAATGTCAGAAACTCGGGAAAGCTGGACGCCGGTCTGGGGCCCTACCGCCTCAATCGACAACCACTACAATGAGCTGGTAGTCATGCTTGCGCAAAACGGAGACAGGGGGCACCGTATGCAGCTCCGCTTCCGCCTCTTTGACGACGGGCTGGGCTTCCGTTATGAATTCCCGGAGCAGGACGGGCTGGACAGCGTGGTGATTATGGAAGAACAGACCGAATTCCGCCTTACCGGCGACCACGAAGCCTGGTGGATACCCGCGGATTACGACAGCTACGAGTACCTGTTCAACAAGAGCAAGCTGAGCGAGATAGACACCGTGGGCATGGACTACGGTATCGCCGACCGCCCCGACCGCATGATCGCCACCCCCCACGCAGCCAATACACCGCTGACGATGCGCACACAGGACGGGCTGTACCTCAGTTTTCACGAGGCCAACCTTACCGATTATGCTGGTATGACGCTGGCCGTACAGGAGGGCAACACGCTGAAAAGCGAGCTCGTCCCCTGGCGCAATGGCGACAAGGTGCGTACCGCAAGCCCGTTCCTCTCGCCCTGGCGTACGGTGCAGATCGCCGAAAGCCCGGGCGGCCTGGTCACCTCCCACCTCATCCTCAACCTGAACGAACCCAATGCCATAGCGGACGTCAGCTGGATTGAGCCCATGAAATACACCGGCGTATGGTGGGAGCTGCACATCGGCAAAACCGACTGGAGCTTACAGAAGATCGAAGGGTCCTGGTCGGACAAAGGCGGGCGCGGCCACGGCGCCAATACGGAAAACGTGATGGAATACATCGACTTCAACGCCCGCCACGGCATCACTGGCCTGCTGGTGGAAGGCTGGAATACCGGCTGGGAGTACTGGGGCATTGACTCCATCGGCTACTTCAGCTTTACCACGCCCTATCCGGACTTTGACATCGACACGCTGGCGGCTTACGCCAAAAAGAACGGCGTAGAGCTGATCGGCCACCACGAGACTGCCGGGCAGGTGACGCATTACGAAAGCGAATTGGAAGAAGCCTTTGCCTACTACCGCGATTTGGGCATCAAGGCCGTCAAGACAGGCTACGCCGGCCCTATCCTTCCCGAAAGGGAATACCACCACGGCCAAATGCTGGTAGAGCACCACCGGCGCGTCATGGAAGCTGGCGCAGAGTACGGCATCATGGTCAACGCCCACGAGCCGGTGAAGCAGACCGGTCTGCGCCGCACCTATCCCAACTGGATGGCGCAGGAGGGCGTACAGGGTATGGAGTACAACGCTTGGAGCGAAGGCAACCCGCCTTCCCACACCTGCATTTTGCCGTTTACGCGCATGCTGGCGGGGCCTATCGACTATACGCCCGGCATCTTTGACCTTACCTTCAATGAATACCGCCCGGACAATCGGGTGTACACCACCCTGGCCAAGCAGCTGGCGCTCTATGTGGTCATCTACACGCCCATGCCTATGGTGGCGGACCTGCCGGAAAATTACGAGGGCCACCCCGCCTTTCAGTTCATCAAGGATGTAGCCGTGGACTGGTCGGAAACGCAGGTGTTGAATGCGGAGATCGGCGAGTATGTCACCATCGCCCGGCGGGAAAAAGAGGGCCGAGACTGGTTCCTGGGCAGCATCACCAATGAGCAGGCGCGCGACTTCCGCTTCCCTCTGGACTTTCTGGAGGAAGGCCGGGACTACCGCGCCATCATCTACAAGGATGCCGCAGCTGCGGATTGGGAAAGCAACCCACAGGCTTACGAAATCACTAGCCGGGAGGTGCAGCGCGGAGATACGCTGCAGGTATCCCTGGCGCCCGGCGGCGGGCAAGCCGTACACTTTCAGGCGGGGGAAGGGGCTAAATGATGACTTTTGAACGAAATAGCTGAAGGTAGGTTTCGGGTGTGTGCCCAGCTATACTCGGAACGGAGAGGTTTGGGCGTCCACCCGACGCACGAGTATATGCCGACCCGCCTGCCTTTGCATGTCGGGCAGG
>CAJXXJ010000114.1 GCA_913062745.1 uncultured Phaeodactylibacter sp. | reverse complement strand
GGGACGCGGTGGTGCAGCAGGTAGGAGCCCACAAACAGGCCGATGTAGCCCAGGGGTATCATGGGCAGGACCATCGTTACTGCTCCGATGAGAAAGATGATAATTCCGTAAACGATGCGGGCGTGCCTGAAGGTGTAAAGTTTTTTCATTCACTGTTAGAAAGCGAAGCCCTCCCATGATGTTTACGAAACCTCACTCACCGCTTCCGCTTGTGCCTGTTGCCGATATGGTACATCCGCTGCGGATAGAAAACAGCCTGTATGAAATTGAACTCCAGCTGGTCCACCCGGGAAGTGTTGTTTTCAATATCGCGGATTTCCAGGAAAGGGTAATACCGCAGGTTAGTCCGCAGCACCCAGGTTTCCAGGGGAGAGGCCAGGATATCCCAACCGAAGATCAGCCCCGGCTGCCACTGTGCGCTGCGGGCTACTTCGCCCACCGGCTGGTCATTGCTGAATTCTCCCATTCCCCAGCGGTCGTAGGACAGCGACAATCCCAGGAAAGGAGCGAAGCCGTTGTAGTTCCAGAACATTTTAAAACCCTCCAGGGCTACCGACTGCCGGCGCAGCACATGCTCCAGGCCATACGCAGCCACATTGGAGCTATAGTCGCGGTAAGCCACCCCAAGGTGGAGTCCCTGCCGGTGCCAGAGGTACCCCAGCCCGAGGTCAAGGTTGAAAGTAGCTTGGTGGCGGGGGAGGGATTGCCGGGCGATATTGCTAAAGCCGGGAGCACGCAGAAAGATGGCCGTGCTTGCGCCGATGCCAAGGGAGAAACTATTGAGTTTGCCCGCTTCCTGCAGTTCCTTTTCCAGAGCGTAGGTACGGCCGCTTTCCATTCCCTCCTCTTCCCGGAGTGTAACATCGAAGTAGCGCCGTAAGCCCAGGCTAATCATCCAGGGAGGCAGTTCAAATTGGGCGGCGGTGGATGTAGAGGTGTGAAAACTGCGCCTGCGCTGCGTGAGCAAAGCTGCTTTCAGGTTGCACTGCCAGCCGCTTTTGGCGAAAGCCAGCCCGGCCTCCGGATGGAAGCTGAAGAAATTATCCTGCCGGCTGCCGCTACCGTTTTTGTACTGCAGCCGCATCCCGCTGACGGCACCGCCTGCAAAAGGGCGGATTTTGCCAAAGCGCATCGGCCAGGGGTAGTAGTGCACGGCCAGGTCGCCTACGTTGTGCAGCTGCACCTCCGTGCCGGCCGCCGGAGAAAAAGCGCCGTGGATCGGCAGTTCAAAGTGCATAAGAAAGTCGAGCCGGCCCCAGAAGTGCAAGCCTCCGAGGCTGAGCTGAGGAGCAGCGCTTGCCTGGAAAGCGCCGGTCTGCATGCCTTCCGGGCCCTGCCAGCTCAGCTGTCCTCCCTGCGGCTGATACCGGTAGTCGACCCCCAGATGCAGCTGTGCAAAACGGTGTTGATTTTGGCGCTCTGTGTAGAGTTGGGCGTGTAGCTGCTGCCCGGCCATCATCGCCAGGACAAGCCATAACATCCTTTTCATAGGTTTTTTTGCTTTTGCGCAAAAGACCAGGCTTTCCGGGGCTTTTGCAAACGAAAGGGATGAGATGGAGTATAGTGGTACGAATGGTCCGCCTTAGCCGGCGAGCAGCTGCATCACGGATTCTGCTTTGCTACGGGCCACAGGCACCGGCTGTGATGCCCCCTCCAGGATGAGCTCATAATTGCGGGCGTTACCGGTGATCTGACGGATACGCTGCCGGCTGACCCGGTAGCTGCGGTGGCACGGTATAAGTTGTTCGGCGGGAAATAATTCGCTTACCGCCTTTAGCCGGTTGCGGATCAGCGTACGCTGTTCCCGCTGGGCTTCATCCAGAAAGTAGACCTCGGTGTAATTGCCGGCAGCTTGCAGGTACAGCAGCTCCCGGGGGTGAAGCTGCAGGACGGGGCGGCCCTTTTCGTCTGTGAGCACCACGGGAGCCTCCTGCGTGGGCGGCGGGGAGCTGCGCTCCCGCAATTGCCGGCTGTAAGCTTCGGCATCCCGCAGCCGGCGGCGCAGCAGTTTGTTCTGATCCCAAATGATGAACAGTACGATCGGCGGAAGGCCAATAATCAGGGTGTTGTAGCAAATTTTCAGCAGCGTGGGCAGCATCGGCCCGGCAATCATCTCATGGGTATAAAACAGTAGCCCGTTGAGCAGCCCGATGAGTACGCTGATGCCGGCCGCCAGGATGACTTCCCGGCCGATGGTCCACCGGTCTTCCGAAAACCAGCCGGGGAAAAGGGGGAAAGCAGCAGCAGGGATGCCGTTACGGCCAGAGCAGTCAGCAGACCCAGCTCGAGGCATAGCCAAAGCAGCCGCATCGGGCTGAGCTGATTAAAGCCAAAGGGCTGGAAAAACCACAACAGGCCAAATACAATCAGCCCGAATCCCAGTGAGTGGCGCAGAATGTTACCGGCGCTGCCATCCCAGTAATGGGGGCGGTGCCAGTAGGCACTCAGGCGTTGGAAGAGGGTTGGGCTGCTCATGCTGGCCGGGCTTTGCTTCTTTTCAGAAGATGGATGATTGCTGCGGCCAAAATAAGAATTCCCTCAGTCTTCAGAAGTTCCGTCAGGCCTGCTTCGCCTCCTGGAGCTCCGCCTTATGCTCGCGCCAGCCGTAGGAGCGGGCACCCTGACGCACGCCTTCCGTTTGCTCTACACTTTTCAGGAAAAAGCTGCCTTCCGGCTCAGCAACACTCTGCTGCTGCAGGCCACGGTGCAGCCGCTCGTAGGTAGCGTAGTCCAGCTCCCGGCGCTGCTGCAACTGCTGCATAAGCTGCCAGCGCTGCGCCCGTTCCCGCCAGCCGGCAGCAACGGTAGCGGTAAAGACTTTGGACTTGGAGCCGCTGCCGTAGGCAAAAAAGCCGAGGGTAGTGCCTGTCAGCTCCCGGCCTTCCTGCAGGTCGGCCTCAAGGGTGCTGACCAGCGACAGAAAGATGGAAGAAGTGTATAGGTTGCCGACCAGCGAAGAGGCCCGCTCGCCCTTCTCAATCTTCTCCTCCACAAAGCGGCGGTAACGCTCCGTTTTGGTAACTGCCCGCAGGTAGCCGGCCTTGGCCTTTTCGTAGGCTGCATCGGTGTCGAAGGCTTCCCGCTCCGGCCAGTCCATATCAATGAGGGCTGCCGTACGCGCCCAGTCGCCCCGCTTTTGGCTCTCCTGCATATAGAGTTCGGAGTACATCCGCCGGGCCTGATAGGCATAGGGCAGGTGGAAGATGAGCCGGTGCCAGTCGTCGGCTACCGGTGCTGCTGCCGCTACTCCTGCCTGACAAGCGTAGTGCTGTAAAGCCTCCCCGATACGCTGCTGATAACAGGCGTTGGAATACGGGCCATCGAACACCGGCGTGTCCCGGTGTATTTCAACCCGGTGGTCCGGGTGGCTCAGCAGGCCCTCAGCTGCCTGATCCGTTATGCTTTGTGCATCCGATGCCGGGTAGCCGGCTGCAGCGAGCACTTCTGTAGTGATTTGTGCTTTGGTATAAGTGCGCAGGGGTTTGAAAAAATCGTGAACACTGCGGCTGGCCACACCCCAGTTGCTGTCTACGACGAGCAGCCCCGGGTTTTGCCGCACCAGCATAGCCACCGCTCCGGCACCCTGTGTGTATTCTCCGCCGGATTCCAGCTCGTAGCGGGCGTTGTCAGAGCCGACGACAATACCGATACGGTCCGTCCCGCCCCGCACCCAGTCCAGGGTGTTCTGCAGCGCATCCACCGCGCCGATGCAGGCAAAGGTGAGGTCGACTACATCACAGTTCAGCAGGCAGTCCCTGCCATAATCCGCTTCGTAGTACTGAGTAAGCATATCCAGTACGTAAGACGCCATAGGCTTGGAGCCGTCCACCGAGCTTTCGGTACCCATATAGATGCGGCCAATCTGCTGCGGGCGCAACTCATTGCGGCGCAGCAGGTCGAGCACAGCGTTCGCTGCCATCGTAGCTACATCTTCGTGCGCATCGGGTACGGACATAGCCTCCAAACCCAGCCCTTTGTTCAGTTTAGCGTATTCCAGGTTCCGTGCTTCTGCGAGCGTACTGATCGGTAAATAAAGCTGAGGCACATAGACGCTGATGTCGTCTATGCCAACTTGAGTAGTAGTGGACATAAGCCTTGTTTTTGAAGAGTCTGATTTGGCAGGGCAGTGACAAATGTAAGGGCTTCAACAAAAACGGGGCACTTAGGTTCTGATTTTATTCGTAGCGCGCAAAAATCTCGTCGATCGCTTTGGCCAGCTCGCGGTCCTTGTCCGTCACCACGTCACCGGCGTCGTGGGTGCTTAGCGCAAAGTCTACGGTGTTGTACACATTGTGCCAGTCGGGGTGGTGCTGCATCTTTTCCGCTGCGAAAGCCACTTCGGTCATGAAGCTGAACGCCTGGGTGAAATTTTTGAACTTGAAGGTGGCTTTGAGCTTGTTGTCAGATTCTTTCCACATAGGGGTGAATTTTTTTGGGTTTGTTAAACATGCTTACTGCATTCAAGCTTATAAGAGGGAAAATGTTCATATCCTGAGGCACTGCCGCTAAACACACACTAAAACAACCCTATGCCCGCTACTCCTCATTATGATATCGTTGTGATTGGATCCGGCCCGGCCGGTGCTACTACTGCCCGATACGCAGCTGAGCGCGGGCTATCGGTGCTCCTGGTCGACAAACGGCAGGAGCTGGGCGCGCCGGTGCAGTGCTCCGGAGCGGTGAGCCGGCACGCGCTGGAAGAAGTAGGCATCCCGCTCGAGGCGGAATTTATCCATGAAGCTATTTTCGGTTTTGGCATTTACAATCAGGCAGGCGAGCAGAAGAAGATCGACTACCGGCTGCTTAAACCGGAGGAATACGGGCCGGAGGCGCCTAAAAAGCCGTTGGGCTACGTGGTGGACCGCCGCCGCTTTGACCGCTACCTGATGACGATGGCTGAGCGGGCCGGCGTGGAAGTATGGCTGAAGACAGAGGGCCTGGGCTACCGGCCGCAGCCGGACGGCAGCTGCCGGGTGTACCTGCGCCGTTTTAATGAAGAAATAGAGCTTTCCGCCAAAGTGCTGGTCGGAGCCGATGGCCTGCAGTCGCAAGTCGGCAAATGGGCCGGCCTGCGCACCCATATGAAAATCACGGAACTGGCCAGCTGCCTGCAGTTTGTAGTGGACCATGTAGAAACCGACGGCCTGCTGGAAATCATCACCGGGCACGAATGGGCACCGGGCGGCTATGCCTGGGTATTCCCGAAAGGGTATGGTTATGCTGAAATCGGCCTGGGCGTCATCCGGACGATGGCCGACGACGGGCAGAGCGCGCAGGAGTATCTGGATAAATTCATCCGCCAATCTTTCTTTAAAGAGCGCTTTGCCGACTGCCGGGTGCTGGAAATTCAGGGCGGAGGGGTGCCTTTGGCGGCGCCGCTTCGCCAACAATTCGCAGATAATCTTATCTTGGTGGGAGATGCAGCCCGGCACGTCAACCCGATCACGGGCGGCGGCATTCATACGGCGCTCAGCGGCGGCCGCATCGCCGGCGGGTTTTTGGCCGGGCTGGTTGATGAGGGAAGAGCAGCTACGGAAGCTGAGCTGGAGGGCTATCAGCAATCCTGGCTCGATGAGCTGGGCACGAAAATGTGGAAGCTTTACGATACGAAAACGGACATTTTTCGCGAAAGCGACATCAGCGTCCGGGATGAACGGCTGTACGCAACGATGTCCGGCTACTTCAGCCCCGACTCGGAATACAAAAAAATATAACAATCGCTATGACAAAGAAAGCACCGGTCCTGTTCGACATTGGCTGGAATGCCTGCATCAATTGCGGTGCCTGCGTGGCCATCTGCCCTCAGGAAGCAGGTTTCGTCAGTGCATTTGACACCATCGCAGTCAACACGCCCTGCGATATCGCCTGCATGCTCTGCGAGGATATCTGCCCGGTCGTGACGATTACCCACCGGCCTGCGGCCGCAAATTCCACTACCTCATGAGATTGGTACAGCACAAACAGGAAGCTTACTGGTTTTACCGGTTCCTTTCCATCTTTTACGACAAACTGGTTAACCCGCTTTTCTGGACCGTACCCATGCGTGACAAAGCGCTGGAGCTGGGGCAGCTCGAAGAAGAGGGGATTTCTGTGGTGGATGTAGGCTCCGGCACCGGCTTCAACACGGAAGGCATCGTAAAAATGGTGCCGCCCCGTCAGGTCACCTGCGTGGACCAAAGCCCGCATCAGATGTCAAAGGCCAAAGCTAAGCCGCAGCTTCAGGGCTGTACCTTCCTGGAAGGGGACGCCGAAAACCTGCCGCTGGCCTCCAACAGCTTTGACCGCTACGTGTCGGCAGGCAGCATTGAGTACTGGCCCGACCCGGCCAAAGGCATACGGGAAGCTTACCGGGTGGTGAAGCCCGGGGGCATTGCACTGATGATTGGCCCGCTGGAGCCCGCCCACCGCATCGGCCGCTTCATTGCTGAGCTGTGGATGCTATTCCCGAAAGAGGACGAATACTGGCAGTGGTTTCGGGATGCCGGCTTTGAAGACCTGCAAGTCTGCTACGTCAAGCCGCAGTGGGTGGAAGGCAAAGGCAAGTACGGTATCGCCCTGGCTGGCCGTAAACCGATAAACGCAGGCCTGCACACGGAGCAGGAACAGCGCGCAGAACCGGAAAAAGAAAAGCCAATGGGCCTGGGCCGCCGGATTTTGCTTATCTTTAGGGTGATCATCGGTTCCTTAGCCGGGTTTTTGTTTATTCCGGCCGCCCTGATCGGTTACCTCCGAGTCGCATTTTCTGATCAGTCACACACACCTGAAGCGCAGCGGGAGCGGCTCAACCGTTACCAAATTACTGCTCTGCTGGTTGTTGTAGTATTAGTTGTAACCCTGATTGCTCTACTAAATTGATACTTATGCCCGCGCTCAACGAAAAGATTGCCCACTTTTACGACCGTTCCACGCAAGTATGGCTGGACACCTGGGGAGAACACATGCATCATGGCTACTACGGTGATGGCGCCTCTCCCAAAGACCACCGTCAGGCACAGATAGATCTGGTGAACGAATTGCTGGACTGGGGCCGCGTCAATGCTGCAGATCGCATACTCGATGCGGGCTGCGGAGTGGGTGGCAGTTCGCGCTACCTGGCTACGCGGCTGGGCGCTACCCGGGTACTGGGCTGTACGCTCAGCCCGGTGCAGGCACAACGCGGCACTGCGTACAATGAACAGGCCGGGCTGAGCGATATCGTGCGAACGGAGGCGCGGGATATGATGTCGCTCAGCGCTGAAGATGGCCCGTTTGACCTCATCTGGTCGCTGGAAAGCGCGGAGCATATCGCGGACAAACAGCGCATGCTGGAGCTGTTCTACGATCTTCTGGCCCCGGGCGGGCGGTTGCTGATGGCCACCTGGTGCCACCGGGAAACCCCGCCGGTGCTTACGTATGACGATAACCGGCTGCTGGACCGCATCCGGCGTTTGTACCACCTGCCTCCCCTGGTTTCGCTGCCGGAGTTGCGGTTTTTCGCCGAAAAGGCCGGGTTCGCCAACGTTATTGTTGCTGACTGGAGCGATCAGGTAGCTCCCTTCTGGCAGGCCGTCATTCAGTCTGCTATGAAGCTCAAAAGCCTGAGGGGGTTGCTCAAAGCAGGGCTGCCCACCATCAAAGGCGCTATCGCAATGCGCTACATGACTCAGGGCTTTAAGAAAGATGTCATACGGTTTGGGCTGTTACAAGCGGAAAAACAACTATGAGCCGAGTGAAAAACTTTATCCGGTTTAGCCGGCCCCACACCATCATCGGCACGAGCCTGAGCGTGCTGGCGCTCTACACCCTGGCGCTTGCTTACACAGATGGCGGTACGGGCAGTTGGGAAGTACTACTGGTCGCCTGGGTCAGCTGCCTCGGCGCCAATATCTTCATCGTAGGCCTGAATCAGCTGACGGATATTGACATCGACCGGATCAACAAGCCTTACCTGCCCCTTGCCTCCGGAGCGTATACCGTGCGCACCGGACAGCTCATCATCGGCATCGCTCTGCTTACAGCTTTGGTGCTCGCCGCTTACGGCGGGCGGTTCCTGCTGTGGACGGTCGGCCTTAGCCTGTTGTTGGGTATCGCTTACTCCACCCCTCCGGTACGCCTCAAGCGGTTTCACTTCTGGGCAGCCTTCTGTATCATTGCAGTGCGGGGCCTCATCGTGAATATCCTGCTCTTCCTGCACTTTTACGAAAAACTGGCGGGTGCCACCGCCCTGCCCCCGCTCATCGGCTGGCTGACGTTCACCATATTCATTTACGGCCTCATCATCGCCTGGTTTAAAGATATGCCCGATACTGACGGCGACAAGGCGTACCAAATCCATACCCTTTCCCTCAAAGTAGGGCTGCGCCGGGTATTTTGGATTGGCAACAGCTTACTGGCCGGGCTGTTCCTGCTGCTGGCAGCATTGCCTTTCCTGGTGGAGCTGGAAGTGATGACGCTGTTGTTCAGCCTCGGGCATCTAACTTTGCTGGCGGGCTTCCTGGTTTTGGCAAGTCGCGTTACGCTTTCGCAAAAATCCTCCATCATGCGCTACTATCAGGCAGTATGGGGGCTCTTTTTTCTGGAATATGGCCTGTTCGCCGCCTCCGGCTGGCTGGGCGGATAGCAGGAAAATGAACCCAAAGGGATTAAATACGATAATTTTTCTATTTTTAGCCATCTGAGAAGCGGCCTGCCTTAATCCCTTCGAGCAGAAAATTGGTGCATTTATTGGCTTTCCCCCGTCGCCACACAATAAACCGCGCCAAATAACAGATTTAAATTATTCAGAGACTAAAATCTAGAAATACCATGAGAACGCTGTTGTTAATCGCTGGGCTGTTACTGACTTCCTGCAGCTTCAGCCAATTGTACGCGCAGGAGCTTTCCCGCGAAGAGAAGAAAGAATGGAAACGAAAAGCCAAGGACTACAGGCGAAACCCGGCGGAGCTGAAAGAACTGGTGGAAGACAAAAACAGC
>CAJXXJ010000113.1 GCA_913062745.1 uncultured Phaeodactylibacter sp. | reverse complement strand
GTTCCTGTTCCACTGCAAGTCAGGCGCCGACCGGGCGGTCTTCGCGCTATCGGAGGTCCGGCTCGGCCTGGTGCCGGCCGTGATCGCCCCCTCCGTCGTCGCGGCCACCAGCAGCTCCGCGGCCTTCTGCTCATCCCACAAGTATTTGACGTGGCTAAATTTATCGGTAGAAATCATACTGTATTCAGTTTGAAGTGAGGTTTGAAGTGGATTAATGCTTAAATGTAGGCAAGATTCAATAACGAAGTGTCCTGCACCTACCCGTAAACTTCTGCTTCGGGCATCAAAAAACGCTGTCGGGCAGCTTGCCTTTCTTCTCTTCGCTGTTGTGAGCAGTTCAATTGCTGCCGGTTTGGATAGCTATCTGGGATTGATGAGGTGAAACAGAAATACACATTCTTGTAAATACAAGTTAAACTAAGGATTTTTCGAGTTTAGTTAATGATATGGAATCACGAGCTTAAACCAACTATAAAAATGAATTTTGCATAAAATTAAATAAAAATTTGGATGCTGCTTGGAGGATAAATAAAGAATGAGTAAACTTGTCATTACAAGTTGATTGCGATGAAAGATGTACAGAATAGTATACCTCAGCACAAACAGCTTTATCAGACGCTTAAAGCCCAAATCCAGAATGGCGTCTATCAGCCTGGAGACCTGTTGCCTTCAGAGCATGCGTTGTGCAAGGTTTTTTCCGTTACCCGCCCTACCGTCCGGCAGGCACTGAGTAATTTAGTGACAGATGGGCTGATCAAAAAACAGCGGGGGAAAGGAAGTATCGTTCAGGCTGCCAAAACGGGCATAGGCATTCTGTCTATTAAAGGGACCACTGCGAGTTTGCCTGCCGGGGCGCTGGAGACCAGGGTGGTACATCCTCCGCAAGTGGTAAAGTGGCAGCGGGATTTCGACTTTGAGATCAGCGAGGCAGAAATGCAGGCAGGGTGCATCCGGATGTCACGGCTGCGGCTAATCGGCCAAGTGCCGGTACTGTACGAAACCACCAATCTGCCAAACATCAACCTGCCCCGGTTCTGCAACCGGAGCTTTGATAATAAATCTTTATTCAACACCCTGTCCAAGTACTACGACATAGAAGTTGTAGGGGGAGAGCAGAAAATTTGGGCCCTTCCCGCCTCAGGAGAAATTTGCCAGCTGTTGAAGCTTGAGGCCGGGCAGCCGTTGCTGCATTTGCAGAAGCGGTACGAAACGAGCCGTCCGTTCTTCAATTTCTACAGCTCCCTTTGGTGCAACACAGAGCAGTACTTTTTGCAGGGGCCCTTTTGAGCGTAAACAAGGAGGAAGACTCTTGTTTGATGCGAGCCGTAAATCAGGATACGTACTCGCCCAATAAAACTATGTACCATGCCTTACCAAATCACTATCAACCAATCTTCTGCGGTACCCAAGTACCGGCAAATTATCAATTGTGTCACGAGCGGTATCGAGCGTAAATTAATACGCCCGGATGAACGCCTGCCCTCCATCAACGAAGTCAGTTTCAAATACGATGTCTCCCGGGATACAGTGGAAAAAGCTTACCGAAAGCTTAAACAGCGTGGAATTATCATGTCAGTGCCGGGCAAAGGGTATTTCCCCACCTTGGGGCACGCCGGCGGTAAAAGGCGTATTCTGCTGCTGTTCAACAAACTCAGCTCTTACAAGAAAGAAATTTTCGAGGGCTTCATGGCGCAGGTCGGTTCAAGTGCAGCGGTGGACTTCCAGGTATACCACGAGGATTATCAATTGTTCCGGCAATTAATTGAGGAGAAAGCGGGGCACTATTCCGACTATGTGGTCATTCCCTCCTTCAAGGGCCAGGAAGAACTCATGGCCATGGATTTGCTGAGAAAGCACTTGCCGGCCGACCGCTTATGGCTGCTCAACCGGGATTTGCCCGGCTTCGGGCAAAAGCGCGGGGCCGTTTTTCAGCATTACGAAAAAGATATTTTTTCTGCACTGCATGAAGCTGATCGTATGCTGCAAAAGTATAAGCGCCTGCATTTGATTTTTCCTACCTATTCCAACTATTCACGGGGTATCATCCGGGGGTTTCAAAATTTCTGCCTCAGTAAGTCCTGGGCGTCGCGCATTACCTACAAAGACTTCGAGCATGTACCAGTGGAAAGGGCGACAGCTTATGTGGTCATTCTGGACAATGACCTCGTATCGCTCGTAAAAAAAATAAAAGAGGCCGGCTGGGAGGCCGGAAGGCAAGTAGGCGTTCTGGCTTATAACGATAGCCCGTTAAAGGAAGTCTTGCTGGACGGCATCACCGTAATGTCGAGCCGCCACAAGGAGATGGGCAGCCGCCTGGCGTGTATGCTTACCAGTAATCAGCCCGGTACAATAGAGAATCAGTTTGACCTCATTGTGCGCCAATCTTTGTAAACAGGATGGTACAGGACAGGGTGGGCCTGATATAGACGTAACTTTATTTGCGGAACATAAGTGACTTTTTGCGCTGAGCTATAAGTATAAATTCTGCAAAAAAGAAAATAGGCATTACAACATGAAAGCATCATTTACTCTTTTCCACTTTGTCAAAATCGGGGCAGTAGCCTTGTTTTTGATGGTCGCCACCGGGCTGGCCGCTCAGGTCGAACTGACCGGCAAGGTGCTGGACAGGGATGGAATTCCATTGGTGGGGGTCAATATCCGCTCGGCCGCTGATATAGGGACAGGCACGATAACGGATATTGATGGTACCTTCGACCTTACCCTCCCTTCAAGTACAGATACCCTCATCTTTTCTTATACAGGATATACCAGCAGGCGGGTGCCAATCGGCGACGAGCGGGAATTCGTCGTCAGGCTCAACGAAGAAGCCAGCGTACTGGAAGAAGTAGTAGTAGTCGGATACGGCCGTTCTAAACGGAAAGACCTGATCGGCTCCGTGGATCAAATCGACTCCCGGCGGCTGGAAAACCAGGCGGTCACTTCCTTTGACCAGGCATTGGCCGGACAATCTGCCGGCGTACAGCTCCGGCAGGGCAGCGGGCAGCCGGGGGCAGGGGCCGAAATCCTCATCCGGGGAGTAGGCTCTATCTCTGCGGGTAACCAACCGCTTATCGTGATTGATGGCCTGCCCTTCGGTAATTATAATGCGCAGACCAATAACTTTTTGACACTGCTCAATCCAGACGATATCGCCAGCATCAGCGTAGTGCGGGACGCTTCGGGAAAAGCCATCTATGGCTCTCGTGCTGCCAATGGGTTGATCCTCATCACCACCAAGAGGGGGCGCGCCGGCAAACCGACCATCAGCTTTAACGCCTACACAGGGGTACAAACTATTCCGCCCTGGGAGCAGCCGGATATCCTCAACGCTACTGAACTGGCTCAGTTTCTGCGCGAACGCATCATTGATCAGGCTGCCGTTGAGGGCAGAGATCCCGATATACCCGAGCACCTGGAAGACCCCACCATTTACGGCGAAGGCACAAACTGGTTCGATGAAATCACGCGTAATGCCATGATGCAAAATGCTAACCTGAGCATCCGTGGCGGTTCGGATGATTTCCGCTATTCAGCAAGCCTCGGTTTTCAAAACCAGGATGGCGTCATCATTGAAACCAACCTCAAACGGTATTCGCTCCGCCTCAACCTGGACGCAGACATTACCGACTGGCTGCATCTGGGGATGGAGATTTCTCCCAGCTGGGTGAAAAACTTTTCTGGCAATACCGATCCTGGAGGCGGCCAATTCAGCGTATATAATGTGGTCAATATCGCGCAGTGGGCAGACCCCGCAGCGCCTCTGTTTGATGACAACGGCAACCTGACTACCACAACGCAGGGCCCACTGCTTCCGTTTTTCCAGGCCAATCCGGTATACAAACTGCGGGAGCAGCTAATTGAGCGAGATAACCGCCAACTGCTGCTGGGGACAAATCTAAAAGTTGACCTTCTGGAAGGCTTGTATTTCAAGACTTACTTTGGCACCAATTACCTCAATAATGCCAACCGCTCCTTTAGCCCGGGCTCGGTGGTAGGGCAGGGGCTTACGCCAAACAATCCAGACCCCCCGGCCAACTCCAATGCATCAGCTGGCCGCTACGAAAGCTACCGCCTGGTGACCGAGAATACACTCAACTTTGACCGCAGCTTCGGTAAGCACAACTTTACGGGACTGGTTGGTTATACCGCGGAGTACCAGAAAGAAACCTTCCTAAACGCCGGCGGTAGCCGCCTGATCGACGAGAACTTCATCCTCTTCAACTCTGGCAATATTGCTACCAACCTGCCGACTAATCCGGATGAGACCCGGATATTCTTCAATGCGGGAGAGGGGATTTCTGAGCAGGCGCTGATTAGCTACATCGGTAAAGTTTCTTACAACTACGATAGCCGTTACTATCTGACACTGGCTAACCGAACTGACGGCAGCAGCCGGTTCGGGCCCAGTAATCAGTATGCTTCCTTCCCCAGTGTCGGAGCAGCCTGGCGCCTGACCAATGAGCCTTGGTTTCCATCAGGCCGCGTCTTGTCCAACTTCCGGGTAGAAGCAAGCTGGGGCCTGAGCGGTAACAACCGTATCGGCAACTACGCATGGCAAGGCCTTGTACAACAAAATGCAAACTACGTCATCGGCGGAGGGCTGGCACAAGGGGCTTTTCTCGGCGCTATTCCTAACCCGGCCCTGGGTTGGGAGGAAACCGAACAGATTGACTTAGGCATCGACCTGGGTTTCTTTGATAATAAGCTCAACGTAGAAATCGACTACTTCGAGCAAACAACGGAAGGCTTGCTGTTTAATGTGCCACTGCCCAGAATTACCGGTTTTGGGTCTTATCTGACCAACTTGGGCGCCATTGAAAATAAAGGCGTCGAGTTAGGCATCAACGCGCAGCCAGTCGTACGCGACCGCTTCGTCTGGAATGTAGAGCTCAACCTTTCTGCCAACCGAAACAAAGTACTGCAGTTGGGCGAAGACAACCTGCCTATCCGGACCTCCTTTGCCGGAAACGGCACCCCGGTTTCCTGGACGCAGGTAGGATCGCCCGTGGGGCAGTATTACGGCCTTGAGATTCTTGGCCTCTATACGGAAGAGCTGCTCGAAGACCCCGATGTGCCCAAGTACCCGGGAGCAGTGGTAGGCAGTCCTTACTATACCGATGGCGACGGGGACGGGGAGCTGGAAGCCTTCGAAGATTATGTTTTCATCGGCAACCCCTGGCCGGATTTCATATACGGTTTTACCAACATACTGACGATGGGCAATTTTGAGCTGCGGGTCATTGCATCGGGAGAAGTCGGTTCCAGTATCCTGGATTTACAGCGGGAGTTTATGCTAAATACGGACGGTGTATTCAATGTGCGCTCCGAAGTGCAAAACCGCTGGCGCCCGGGCGATACCGACTTTAGCCTGCGCCCTCCCACTACTACAAGTGTGCCGAGTAGCCAACGGTATCGTTGGCCCAATAACTTAGGAGTGATAGACGGGACCTACCTGAAAATCAACAACGTCACCCTGACTTACAAGCTACCGCAGAATCTGCTCACCCGCCTGAACGCTTTCCAAAACGCGAGTGTGTACGCTTCTGTGCAAAACGCACTGGTTTTCAGTGAGTGGCAAGGAAACCCGGAAATACGACGGGCCTCCACCGGCTCTTTGGAGCGGAATATCAACTACGGCTCTTATCCGGTGCCCCGTACATACACTTTTGGATTGAACGTCACCCTTTAACAATGAAACCGAATACCAACATGATACGCCATAATCAGTATTTACTCTGTCTGTTGATCGCCGCCGGCTTGTTTATCTCTTCCTGCGGGGATGACTACCTGAACCGTGTACCGTTCAGCAACTATACCAGCGAAAATTACTGGGAAAATGAAGTGCAAATTACGACTGCTGTTAACGGTATTTACCCCATCCTCCGCAATCAGTTTGCGGGAGATATCTGGAAGTTAGCAGAATTTGCTACTGATAATACGACTTTTCAATTTAACCCGGCCGACCGGGGTGGGCAAATACTCGAAGAGATAGATTACTTCCTGGCTAATGCGGATAATGGAGTGTTTGCTTCCATTTGGAATAGCAGCTACAACGGTATTGCAAGGGCAAATTTTATCCTGATTAATATAGAAGACGCCGCTTTTACCGAGGAAGAGAACAGAGCTATCCGTGAAGCTGAAACACGATTTTTGCGTGCCTTTTTCTACTACCACCTGGCTATTCACTTTGGAGATGTACCCATTGTGCTGGAACCTTTGACCGATGAGGAAGAGGCGATTGCACGGGAGCGGGATCCGGTGGAGCAGGTGTATGCGGAAGCAATCATCCCGGATTTGGAGTTCGCTATTGACAACCTCCCGGCAGATTGGAATGCTGCCAATACGGGGCGGGCTACCCGGGGGGCTGCGCAGATGCTGTTGGCAAAAGTGCATTTTTCCCGTGGTGATTATGCTCTTGCACTGCCCCTGCTCAATTCTATCGTTGAATCCGGTGAGTACGGCTTGATGCAAAACTACCGGGATATTTTTGATCCGGCATTCGACAACAATCAGGAAATTATTTTCGCAGCTCAGTTTGCTACAGCTGCCAATCAAGGCAGCGGTTTCATGCTTGGCTGGCTTCCTTTCAATTCAGGCGCTGACATCACGGATGGCCTTATCCCAGGCTCCCGGGCGGGCTTAAATATTCCTACCCGGGATATCGTGCGCGCTTACGAAGACGGTGACAGACGGCTCAATGCCAGCGTAGGTTTTTATGTGGATGGCGGAGACACGACTACATACATCCGCAAATACGTTTATCCTCCTATCCCCACCGGCGGAACGGACGTTGACTGGCCCATCTTCCGCTACGCGGATGCCCTGTTAATGCAGGCAGAAGCTATCCTTGAAACGGAGGGCGGAATACCCGATAATGTATTCCAAACGATCAACGTGCTGCGGAGCCGGGCGGGGCTGCCTGCCATATTTCCGGGAAATCCGAATCCTGATCTTGATGTACAAACTAATGAAGCCCTGATTGAGGCACTTCGGAGGGAGCGCCGGGTAGAGCTGGCATTTGAATCTCACCGCTGGTACGA
Source organism: uncultured Phaeodactylibacter sp. (assembly GCA_913062745.1). Lineage (GTDB taxonomy): Bacteria > Bacteroidota > Bacteroidia > Chitinophagales > Saprospiraceae > Phaeodactylibacter. The sequence continues at coordinate 1,936 of CAJXXJ010000113.1, read as the reverse complement.
CCTGCTCCGTTACGGTACGGTCGAGGAAGTCATGAGGGCACACGGTGAAGAACAAAAAGCAATACAAGATTTCCTAAACCCATTTCCCAATGCTTATACCGATATCAACCGGCTATGGGCGATACCTTCCAACGAGATAATAGGCTTCGGCTATAAGCAGAATGAGGGCTGGTAAATGCCTGTATGGCCGCCGGGAAGCACAGCTGGAATGCACTGTTTCCCGGTGGCATGATTTGAAATACCTATCCAACTAGATCTCCATAAAATTCTTAATTATGAGAAACATTCTACTATTAACATTTTTTGCGGTGTTTTCTTTCGGCTTGTCTGCACAGTCGGTGGAAAGCTTCGACTATACTCAGGGCAGCGCGCTTGAGGGCCTCGAAAGCGCCGGAGCCTGGGGCGGTGCCTGGACAACACTTAAAGGAAATGACCAGACCAGCATTGAAACGGGCGGTATAAATGCGCCCGGCGTCTCTGCCAATTCCGGAGGGAACCACCTCTTTGTCAGTCATGACCCGGGAGCGGGGGAGAACGGTGCCCGTTTTTTCCGCTTGCTGGATTCGCCGGTCAGTGACGATGGAGGAACTTATTACCTCTCTTGGTTTATGGATGCAGATTACGACGATCCAGGGACCAACGGCAGTGTTTGGCAAATGATCATTACCAATAGTGCAGCTTATGGCGCAGGCGGGCCGGGTGGCCAACTCGTCCGTATGGGCAAACTCTTCAACACCGAGCGCTTCGGGATTGACGGCGTGGCAGGTGCTACTGGCACCATTGAAGGCACAGACACCCGCGAAGGCAACTGGTACGTAGCCGTACTGCAAATGTCTGGTGATGCAGAAGCAGAAGAGCTGCACATCTTTGTCAACCCAAATCCATTACAGCCTCTTGATTTTTCCACAGCCGATATCACACTGGCACCTACCCTCAACAATGGTTTTGATGCCATCGGCGCAAAAATAGAAGGCCCTTCAGCATTAAACGGAAATATGGACGAAATTCGCTTCGGCTCCTCTTACACAGAGGTAGTGTCCGGTAGCCTGGTACCTATCGCAGGCCTGGCACGAGATCAGCTTGATACCAATGCGGGCGAAACTATGGGCGGCAGCAGCGGCGGCAGCGGCTGGTCCGCACCCTGGAATATAGCCGGTGGCGCACAGCCCACTTTCGTGGAAGGAGGCTTTCAAAACTTTACCCTGCTGCGGGAAACCAGCGGCAACCGCGTGCAATTTGACTTCTCTGAGGCAAATGGCAATACTCGTATTGAGCGTCCCCTCTTCGGAGCGTATCCGGATGACGGTAGCACCTACTATGTCTCTTTCCATACCCAAAGCGATATTACCAATAACGCCGGGACTGTAGCTTTCCTAATGTTGGTAGATACGGCCGCTTACATGGCGGGCGGCCCAGGCGGGCAGGTTGTACAGATTGGGAAGCCACTCAATACCGCCGAGATTGGAGTAGGTTTCGGTTCACAACCGGCTGATTTTGCGCTAAGCGGCGCGTTCAGCGATGAGCCTCACCTGGTAGTCGCCCGAATAAAAATGAGCGGTGACGCAGAACCAGATACCGTAGACATTTTCGTAGACCCTACTCTGGATGAGGAGCCAGCTCAACCAGACGCCACCAGGGTTTTTGGTACCCGCCTGAACAACGGCTTTAACGGTATCGGGATTAAGGTGGAAGGCCTTGGGCCAGGCATCATTACTGAATACGATGATATATACGTAGGCCTGGAATATGCAGATGTTATTCCCGAGGATTATGAAATACTTGAAAACCCGGTTTCCGCAATCGCGGTAGAGCGCTTCAGCTATACCGCCGGCGATACCCTGGAAGGGCTGGGTGACATGGCAGAAGGCTGGGCAGGTCCCTGGGAGTCCCTCTTTGAACCTGACAGCTCTGTGGTAGTAGCACGCGGCGTGTTCAA
>CAJXXJ010000112.1 GCA_913062745.1 uncultured Phaeodactylibacter sp. | reverse complement strand
ACCTCAATATAAAATTTCCGCCGGCTAAACCGCTGCCGGAGGAGCACCTGCCTGCTTTCTTTGAATTGCGCGATGCGTATGTCGCACAAATGGAAGCAGTAGAGCCAGTAGCCCTGCCGGAGGAAGCTGCGGCAGAAGCGGACGGGCAGGAAAACAATCCGTAAATCCTACGCCAAAACAAAACGAGGGAGGCCGCTGGCAATATACTGCCGGGGGCCTTTTTTCATTTTGCGCAAGCGGATTTCCGTACAAAATTTGTATCTTTCGATAGTTAGTACACGAACAAATAACAGACCGTGGCGGAACAGGACAAGAAATACTCGACCATACACTATCATTCTTACCTTAAGCTGGACAAGGTGCTTTCAGCTCAGCATTTGCGCAGTGCAGAAGTCGGTGAGCCGGCGCACGAAGAGATGCTGTTTATCATCACGCATCAGGCTTATGAGCTGTGGTTCAAACAGATTATACACGAGCTGAAGTCCATCTTGCAAATGTTCCGGGAGGATAATGTGGACGAGCGGAATATCGGTACTGCCGTGGCCCGGATGCAGCGCATCGAGGAAGTACTGGAGCTGCTGATACAGCAAATCAAAGTGATGGAGACCATGACGCCGCTGGACTTTCTGGACTTCCGGGGCTATTTGTTTCCGGCTTCGGGCTTTCAGAGTTTTCAGTTCCGCATGATCGAAGCGATGCTGGGCCTGCCGGAGGACAACCGCCTTACTTACAATCACCACCACTACGCCTCTGTATTCCCGGAAGAGCAGCAGAAAGAACTGGCCGAAATTTACGAGACGGGCACGCTTTTCGAAGCCATTGAGGATTGGCTGGAGCGCACGCCTTTTATTCAGTACGGCGACTTTAATTTTTTGGAGCGCTACGAGCTTGCAGTCAAGGAGATGATTGCCGGGGAGCAGGCGGCTATCCGCAAAACAGATTATCTGAACGAAGAAGAAAAGGCACAGCGGCTGCGGATGCTGGGCAGCACCAATACGTACTTCGAGTCGGTGCTTAACAAAGATGCCCATGCGGAGAAAAGGGCAAAGGGGGAGCTGCGGCTTTCCTATCAGGCAACGGTAGCGGCTTTATTCATCAATCTGTACCGGGACGAGCCTATCCTTCACCTGCCTTTTCAGCTGCTGATGAACCTGGTAGACCTGGATGAAAAACTGACGACCTGGCGCTACCGCCACGCACAGATGGTACTGCGGATGCTGGGGCGCAAAATTGGAACCGGCGGCTCATCCGGCCACGACTACCTTTCCGCAACAGCGGCTAAACACCATGTATTCAAGGACTTGCATAATGTATCTACCTTGCTGATCCCCCGCTCAGCACTGCCGGAGCTGCCCGATCATTTGAAGCGTCAGCTCAGTTATTTCTATAGCACTCATTGAAAAAAACAGTTTTACAGCCCTAAACCAACAGACCCATGAGAATCAACGGACACTCCCACCTGCTGCCTTACCCGGAAGAGATTCCTGCTTTCATGCGGGAAAAGGAAATTTTCTGGATTGATCCGGACCGCCAATTTATGCGGCAAAAAGACTGGAAGCGGCCCGTGACCGACCCGAGTTTTTTCCTGCAGGAAAAACTGGAATGGATGGAGCAGAGCAATATCGACCACGCGGTGGTCCTCAGCCTCTCCCAGCTCTATGGCAATGGCCTGCGCTGGGACCATATGAAGCAGGCGCTGCGCTTTCAGAATGACTTCAACGCCCGGATTCAGCAGGAGTACCCTAAGAAGTTTACCTGTGGATTTGTAGTGCACGCCGGTTTTGTGCAGGGGGCACTGTGGGAAATTGAGCGTTGCGTGGAAGAGCTGGGCATGCAGGTGCTTTGCCTGCCTACGCACTACATGGACTCAGCCGGGGAGTGGAATGTCATCTTTGATGAAGAAACGGAGCCGATACTGGAACTGGCCAACCACTACAAACTGGCGATTGAGATTCACCCCTACGATGGAGAGAAATTTATACTGCTCAAGAATACATCCTGGCGTTTCCACCTGATCTGGATGCTGGCACAGTGTGCCGATGCCTACCATTTTTACACCCTCAATGGCTACTACGACAAGTATCCGGATATCCGGGTGTGTTTTGCGCACGGCGGGCAGCTCAACCATGTCAACTTGGGCCGCCGGGTGCAGGGCTTCGATGGCCGGCCGGATTTATTTGAGGGAAAGGTCCGCCCCCGCAAAGCCATTGGCCACCCCAATATCTACTTCGATACCCTGGTACACGATGTACAGTCGCTCGACCTCATGATACGCCGGCAGGGCGGTACCGATCAAATCATCCTGGGCCTGGATGACCCCTACCCCTTAGGTGAGATGAAAAATGAAGTGCAGTCCTCCTATCCCGGCAAGCTGCTGGATTTGGCTGTGGAAGAAGGGGTGATTACCAAAGAAGAACACCGGTCCATGTGGTCTGAAAACGTGGTACGCTGGTTGTACGGAGAAGATACGAGCCGGTTTTATGAGCGGGTGCAAGGCAAAGGGGCGGTAGCCTGAGGCACTGATAGCTCCCGGCGGGGGTAAACCGCGAGCTGTATGCCCAAATTATAAGACTTGAGCCACTAATGATCAGACTACCAGACAAAATGGTTTTTATGGATGAAAGGGGTTGATTTTGCGGGCTTGCGTTCCCGCCTTTAGGGGGCTAGGGGGCGCGCGGAGGCAGGAAAAATCAATCCCGTCTCAGAAATGTCCAGTAGTTTAGTCAATCCCGTCTCAGAAATATCCGGTAGTTTAACCCCTTACTTCATCTTATCCAGCGACTTGTAGAGGCTGCCGCTGCGGGAGATGAGCGCTCCGCTTTCCATCAGATAGAACATTTCCATTTTGCGGGACGTATTGTAAGCTTTTTCAGCGGTGTACAGCTTCAGTTTGGCACCGCTGAGTTTCAGTTGCTGGGCGAGCTGCTGCGGGCTCTGCGCCTGCGTGAGGTCGATTTGGGTTTCGCCCTCTACCTTCAGGCCGTTCATAACCGCCCGGTCTTCCAGAAAGTGGAAGGTTTTTAAATCTTTGGGCGTTTTGAATTCCAGATACTCCACATCTTCCAGCACCTTGTCAAATACGACATCGCTGAATATCTCGATCAGCCGCTCGGCTTTGTCCGGAGACTCCTTCTTGAGTTTTTCCCAGTCGTCTGCAGTCACCTGATTGCTGGCGAGGAAACTGACGAACTGGTTTTCCACTTCCTTGAGCTCTTCTTCGGTGAGGCGGCGGTACTTCATCTCTTGGTTGTTGTTTGGCATAGCGCAAAGGTAAGGGATACGGTGGGAAGTGCCCGAATGCGGGGGCGGGTTTCTCTTCTGTGCGGGCAAAAACTGTTGATTAGGAAGGCCGCAAAATCAGGAATAGTTTGTAAATTTATGCCGATGCCGGTCTGGCACTATACCGACGACGAAGTAGTTTTGGGACCAACCATGACTTCGTGTCGGCATATACTCGTGCGTCGGGTTTGTGCCTTACGCCCAAACCTCTCCGTTCCGAGTATATTTTTTAACCGCGCTCTGTCAAAACCCTTTTGCTTCTCAGGGCCACAAATTACGATTTTTTATGAGATATGTTTTATTGCTGACGCTTGCCGTTCTGCTCTTTGCCGCATGCAATGATGATGAAAACCCGGCGCCGGTCAGTTACCCGGTAAGCTACACTTTCTCTGCTTATCAGCCGGGGACGCCCACGTATTATCTGGTGGTAGATGGTGGATATGAGCCTACCACGCCATCTGATCGATTCAAAAACACAGTGGAAATCCTCTACAGCAATTTGGAAGAGCAGCTTGAGATGTCCATGCCCCTGCTGGAGATTACTTTTCAGGACGAAGCTACAGCAGACTTACTTCTGGATGCAGGCCCGGACGGCCCTGAACTCGTCCCCGGCATTGCCTATCAGGAGTCAGACGGAGTACTTTCCCTGCTGGATGGCACACAGCCTATTTTTGTACTGTCGGGCATGCCCGGAGATGAGGAGCTTTCCAGCTGTGAAGTCGCCTATTCCGCCACCTATTTCAACGATTTCCTGCAACAAACCGATTACCGGCCACTGAATAGTCAGGCCTGCAATACGCTGCCGGATTCAGAAGATCTGGTGCAAGCCAGCATCACAGAGCAGGGTGCTGTGGCTGGCGATACTGTGATGGTGGCGGAAGGTCGGTTTGTCTGGGGGCTGGAGTGAGCTATACCGGACACTGCTGAGCACATAGGCCCCTTCCGCGCTGCTTGGCAGAGTTGCCGCGGCGCATAGTGTCTGCCGTACCGATAGAAATCGGCATAGCGAAGGTAGAGCTGCTATCATTTCCGCTTTGGCCGGATAGCTAGCGTGTAGACGCAGTTCCTTGATGCTGTACCGATAGCGTCAGTACTACTTGCAGCCTTGCTCTTGGTTGTGGTGGCTGGTGGCTTGGTTTTGGGGTGCATGCTGCGGGCAGCGGGGGGTATCGGCTTACGCTTATTCCTGTAGTGGATGATGAGCAAAACTACATTGGGCTAGTCACCATGGAGGGTTTACTGCAGTATTTTGCCCGCGCGGCTTCTTTCTCGAAATTAAGCAGCATCATTGTTCTGGAAATGAACAAACGCGACTACCACCTCTTGCAGATGGCACGCATTGTAGAGTCGGAAGGAGCTATCATTCTAAGTTCTTTTATCACTTCCAATGCGGATTTCACCCGCTTGGATGTCACCCTCAAGATCAATCAACAAAACGTACAGTCTATCATCGCGACCCTCGGCCGTTTCGACTACGAGGTAAAAGCCTTCTTCAATGAAGGGGAGTACATCGATGGGCTAAAGGAGCGCTATGATGGGCTGATGGTGTATTTGAATATGTGACAATCGATCTGCCCCCATGCTCGTCACCTAACTACAACTACTGACCCGCTGCGGTGCCTAGTCTCGCCGTAGATGTCCTCGAAGTACAAAATGTAAGTGTAAACACCAGCAACCACCACATTCCCATCTGAATAACCATCCCAGGAAGCCTCTACCCCCTCGTCCGCAAAGAGTAAGCCGCCGTATCGGTCGTATATTTCCATACGGCGCAGCGTGAAGAACTTCCCATAGGGCCTGAATACGTCGTTTCGGCCATCATCATTAGGGGAAAAAGCGTTGGGTACATACATAAGCTCTGGCTGCCGTTCCACCACAATGCTATACAGCATGCTATCCCGGCACCCCCCAAGGTTTGCAGACAGTTGTATAGTGCCACTCAGCCTAGCTGCCACGTCAGGCGACGCACAAGCAGTGCAACTCAGCTCAAACTCGCCTTCAACCACCTCCCAAAGCAAGTCTTGGGATTGAAACCCGGGCTGCAGTGTGAACGTTTCCCCAAACTTCAGCTCAAACGACTGGTCTACTGGTATTTTCGGTGGGAGGGGAAGGATGGTAAGCCCTGAGACCCGAAGCGTATCCCGCCCTAGTCCGTTCTCCGCTATGAAAACGGCCTCGTAGCTGCCCGGCGTACCGGCGCATAGCTCCAGCACTTCCAAACTTGATGGCCATTCTCCGCTTTGCCCGTTGAAAAAATAGCGTAGCGGACGGTCCGTGTGCTGGCTGAAATCACGTAACCTAAAACAGTCTCCAGCACAAACTGCACTGTCTAAAACTTCTACAGACGCCTTGGCACGGGGGGCCACAGCTATTTCGTAGTAGCAGGTGTCTTGGCAAGGCGTACCGTAGCCCACAATAGCTTGGATACTGGCATCTTCTGTACCATAAAAGATGGTAGTAAGGCAGTCTGTACAACTCAAGTCATCACCCAGCCACCGCACCGCCATGCCCTCGCCACCGTAGCAGGCACTCAGTTGCAGGCTGTCCCCCTCTGCCAGCTGAAATTGCTGCACGGTGGGAGCCGCTGCTGTCGGGAGTGGTAATACCACCACCGCCTTCTCAAAGGTGCGGCTGTAAGTACCGTGGCAATGCTCCGTTTCAAGCACGACATCATATACCCCGGGCGTATCGTAGCAAGCCGTCACTACAGAGTCTGTGCTGCTGCCAATATCCGAACCTGGTAATGACCAAGCGAACTGCCCCGGCAGCCGGCTGTGGTTGGAGGAAAAAGTGACACATTCCCCAGCGCAGATCGTATCACGCTGCGGGGAGGCTATGAGGCGCAGGCTGTCCTCCACCTCTATCAGGTAGAAGGCATCGTAATAATGGAGGTTTAAGTTGCCATTAAAGTTATCCTGCGATGGGGCTTGTTGAATAGAATCGGTGGGCGCAAATATACCAATAGTCATCACCCGCCAGTCTTCTTCGGGTATGAAGCAATGGCTGACTTTTGTCCAGCCTAACCGGGTTTCGTCTATAACGGTGTCTATTTGCAGTTGTGCATCGGCTATAAACTCGCCGTTGTTGGGGTTGCCCGGGTCTGGTGAAAGGTCGAAAACTAAATTATCCGAAAACAGTATGCCGTGGTGAGACAAAGCGGGGTTATTGTCGGGAAAAGCAACCCTCAAGTAATACTCTACATAATACTTATGGCCTGGAACCAGAGGGGCTAATAGCTCTGTCTGGGCCAGCTCTTTTATTTGACCTTGAGAGTCACCTCTTTCAGATGTTTTGTCAGCCGTCCACATTCTAATCAAACCGTCCCCATCATAGGGGACAAAATTAGGGACAGGCTGCTCGGGGCACTGCAGATTGTGGTAGGTAGGCGACCGCCACCTGCCGTACCATCCTGGAATGACCTCTTCTAATTTATTAAAGAAGTACTCGTAATCGCAGTCGTAGTAGTCTTCAAAGCTGGGGTTGGGAATCAGGTTTTCTTGGGCGTTTAAGCCTGTTATTGATAGCAACAGAAAGGAGAGTAGATATATTTTTTGTTTCATAGCCTGATACTTCTTTTCGCTAAACATGAAAGGAAGCCTTTGCTACTCGAGTAGTAAAGGCTTCCGGCATTAATGCTTTTTCAACTACTCAAAGCGCTAATTAGAGGCTTTGATGAACGTACCGCTTTCTTTCCCTTGCGGCCAAGTTACCATATAATGATAAGCGCCAGCCGGCATGTCCGCAGGCAACTGGAACGACTGCCCACTGTTAGGGATACTGACTCGCTTTACCACTTGGCCTACGCTGTTAAAAATCGTAAGCGATAATGTGGCCGCTTCTTCCGGGGAAATACCGCTCCACTGTAAATTCAATTCCTCGCGTACAGGATTAGGCGCCAAGTGAATACTATGGCTGGCACCGTTTTTCTCTAAACGATGTATAGGAGGCTCTTCATCGCCCTTTAAGCCTTCGCATCCAGAACCAGCTCTAAAATAATGATTGTCTCTGGATAATTCGCCCTCTTCGCCACATCCATCATCATAAATGACTTCGATCCTGTAGCAAAAACAGCCAGGCTCGCCCCAAGTATCAAGTATTTGAAGCCCTAGAAAGGCAGTGGCGCCTTGGCTTATATCATTACTTGCTATTGTTCTAGTATCGACCAAACTGATGTCTACTGACGGGTCTTCGCAACTAATTCGCCATAGCTGCGTAGTCACGTCAACTTGGTTGATATTATCGACATTAAGCAGCTGGTAAAATGGGATTGGCCAACTGCAGCTAGGTTCTTGTAATATTGGACCGAAAGGATCAGTAGAAGGTGGAAAAACAGAATTTTGACCGGTAAAAAAACAGCTGTATCCTATATTTATGTCATAGGTAAATTCCCCTTCTATCTCAATATAAGCCCTTTTGACCGACATGATGTCAGAACATCCACTTTCGCCTTCACAGCAGCCTAGGATCATCTCCATGCGATATACCTCTGTTTCTAGCAAAGAGAACAGTTCAGTCAAGTCCACTTCATCACCATCTACTTCTGGATCAGTAGGTTCGAAAATGGCAGACTCTACTTCATTTCCATTTAAGTCTAAGATATTTACGGTCAAACAAAGCCCGCTTCCTTCGGGCAATTCAAAATCAGGCAGAGTCAGAATAGTAGTGTCACCTGGACAGATTTGTATCTCGTCTCTTGTCACAAAGCTATTTATATCCGAGGTATAATTCCGTCCAAGACACTGAAGATTACTACCGCCCCATCCTTCAAATGGAAATAAACCAAGTGTCTCCCCATTGATCATTGGGTTGCGCGGTAATATCTGGGACACTCTGGCTGTACACCCATCGTAGTCACAGATGTACCAGTTTTTATAATCCAAACAGATCCACTCAAAGTTTTGCTTACAGAAAATACGCGGCAAACAGAATTGGTTGAAAGGCGATACTAGATCGACATAATCATCCGCAAACTCTCCACAGGGTAATTCTACCCCCCCCGGGAAAGCTTGCTGCTTCCCCCGAACAGGCGTATTCGAAGTCGACACACTCGCAACCCACAGGGTAATCCTGAGCTTCAATCACGCTGAAAAACAGCATAGCAATTGGGAGAATGATAAATTTGTAGTGTTTCACAGATAAAAATGATTATATAAGTGAATAAATGATACCCAGAGCAGATACTTATTGCCTCAAAAGGGCATAACGATAATTGTTGAGAACGCAGAGCGTTTACTTTAATCATTGAACAATATGAGTATCTCAGAATACAGCACAGATGCGGAATACCGAACAACTTAACAGTTGCTGGCTAGATAGATACACATTGATATACTGCAAATATGCAATAAAAAAACAAGACAAGCAAATGTATTGGTCAGGGCAATCGAATTAAAACTTAGATTGTAGCACCCCGCTACTTGTAGTTTTACCACCCACCCCAAACACAACGCTCGTCGTAGCTTGCAGCTATGACGCTCTATCAAATGAAACCGCAATTAAGTAGGCTGCGCCCGCGCCATACACCTATAGCCTCAAAAAGCGGCATACCCCTCCGTAACCCAAAAAACGATCAGCACCACTGTCAGGTCGGTCCCACGTATACTCGGAACGGAGAGGTTTGGGCATAATGCACAAACCCGACGCACGAGTATATGCCGACCCGCCTGCCTTAGCATGTCGGGCAGGCACGAAGTCATGGTTG
>CAJXXJ010000111.1 GCA_913062745.1 uncultured Phaeodactylibacter sp. | reverse complement strand
GACCACCCGTTCCAGTTGGTGCAGGCCGCTTACCTGCTCCAGCATCGTATCCTGCTGTCCGTTGTAGCGCGTCACCCGGGTCAGTATAGGAGCGGGCGTAGGGTTGCTCTTCAGCAGGTCTTCTGAGCGGAAAATATTGACGCCGTTGACACCGCCGAAGTAGAAAGTGCCGTCTTCGTCTTTGTAATAGGAAAAGCGGTTAAACTCATCGTGCGTCAGGCCCTCTTTTTTGAAGAAATTCCGAAATGCCTCATTGGAGCGGTCGAAGTAGGAAAGCCCGTTGAAGGTGCTGATCCAGTAGTTGCCGCTGGTATCCGGCAGGAAACCGCAAACGGTATTGCTTGCCAGCCCGTCCCGTTGATTGTAGTGCTCGAAGGTGTTTTTTACCGGGTCGAAAATATTGAAGCCATTAGTAGTCCCCAGCCACAGCTTCCCCTCTTCGTCCTCGTGTATAGCGTAAATAATGTTGCTCGCCAGCCGGTCTGGCGCTCCACGTGTGGCAGTATACACCTGCGAGGAACGGTTTTCCGGGTCTATCTGATACAGCCCGTCCTCCGTGCCTACCCACAGGTATCCGTCGCTGGCATGCAACACAAAGCGGGGGCTGGCATCACTCAGCGGGTTATTTCCTTCCGGGTCTGTAAACTGCTCAAAACGCTCTGTGCGGGGGTCAAAGGTGACAAGCGCCCCTTTGGTACTGGCGGGTTCGGTACATAAATAGAGCAGGCCGTCATTCCCGATCGTGAATGCAGTGATCGGGCTCGGGTGGTGATACGTGCGTGCTGTATCAGTAGCGATGTCGTAACGGTGCAACTTTCCGGTTTGCCCGTCGAGGCAGGATACCCCCCACAGGTAACCACTCTCATCCAGGCAGAGGTTGCGCCCGCAGCTCAGTGGCACCGGCCCTCCGGTCTCCTCGTCGATCATGCGCAGGGTATCGAGGCGGTTGCTATCCAGGCGGAGTGCGTACCAGTGGCTAACTTCCCGCGCCATGTAGATAGTGCCCTTGCCATCTCCCACCATACCGCGCATCACTGCGCCCCGGTGGTCAGTGCTGATGTCTTTAGCCAGTAGCGACTGTATGCTGGAACGTTGGTTCTGGATGATTTTCAGCCCTGTGTCTACGCCAAGTATAAAAGTCTCAAAGAAATTGTGGCTGTGGGCACTAACGATGAATTTGCTCTCCAGCAAGAGCTTGCTGTAGTCATACTGCCGGCCATCCGGACGAATCAGCATCAGATTGGAAAGGGGATAAATCTGCCCGGCCTTATCTGTACTGCCAATCAGGATATTGCCGGCTTCATCCTGCCAGGCACGAGTATAGTACTGCCAGCGGGGCAGGGACTCCCCGTATTCCAGGCGGCGCTCTCTCGGGTGATAGATATAAAGCCCAGGCTGCCCGCGTACAGAGATATATACCTGGCCACCGGACGTTTCGTGAAAGATAGGCGTATTGCCGGGGTACAGCCCTCCGGACGGCTCCAGCCCAAGAAAGTCTTCCGCTATCAGTCGCCGCAGCATATAGCCGTCGCTGGAAAAGTGCCGGATGCCTTTTTCTGCATCCTGTAGCAGATAGCTGCCGTCGGACAGGGGGAGCATTTTTACATTAGTGCTGTTGTAGTCGTGGTTTTCCTGCACTGAAAACTCCAGCTTAAACTGCTGGCCTCCCAGATAGCGGTACACATTCACTGCGCCATCGTGAATAGAAAGCACCACGATTGCCCCTTCGTGATTGGTAGCAATAGCCCTGGGGATTCCATTGACCCCATACTCTGGCAGCAGTTCCACCACTTCCCGCTCATGAGTAAGGGGGTCAAACAGGTCAAACCGGGCAAACCCGCCACTAAACACAAGCGCTACTCGTCCGTCCCGGCAAGGCAGTAAAGCCCTGATGTTTGCGTCAGAAATTTGCCGTGGGTTGTCAGGGTGATTATCAAATGCCAGGAAGTTATAGCCATCAAATCGGTTTAGGCCGTTGGGGGTGCCAAACCATAGCAGGCCATCCGGGCTTTGGTAAATAGCCGAGATCATGCGGTCTGACAGCCCGTCGTTAACTGAATAATATTCCACCGGCAGGCCACTCGCCTGGGCAAAGAGTATATTGCCGGAAAGCAGCGCCAGGCTACAACCGCATATCACCTTACCTAAGAACCGTTTGTAAAACTGCATGCTTACAAATTACAGTTGACAGATTGTTCCAGTGTTTTTAATCCCTGAAGGGCGTATGCCCGACAGGTAACAGACCGCTGGCAGCCTGTGTATCTTAATGCTTTTACGAAAGAATCGGCGGAACTTTTGATCGGGGAATAGAAACAGTATTACCGAATGTCTGTCTCGGCTGGCCGATTATACAAGTGCTGGGTATGCAGTGAAGTTGAATGCCGTCTCAAAATCTGAAACGCTCCGCAAAATACAAAAAAAATACATTGACCGCTAAATCTCTCCGTTCCATTTCTTGCGCAACAGCTCTGCTTTTGAGTTGATTTGCAGTTTTTTATAAATCTTTTTGATGTGGTCGCGCACCGTTTCCACGGAAATGTCATACCGCCCGGCCACCATTTTGTAGCTCAGCCCTTCGGCAAGGGCCTCGACGATTTGCAGTTGCCGCTCCGTCAGTATTTCCTTGGGTTTAGGCGCCAGCTGGTCAATTACCTTGCGGGCTATCTCCGGCGACATAGAGGAGCCGCCGCGGTAGGTCACGACGACGGAGTGCTGTATTTCCTGCAAAGGGGCTTTCTTCAACAGGTAAGAGTCCGCCCCCGTTTTCAGGGCTCTCATGATCATTTCCGAGTCATTGTGGGCTGTGAGCATTATGATGCGGACGTTAGGAATTTTTTCTTTCAGCAGGCTAATCCCCTGCAGCCCCGACATACCTGCCGGCAGCCCGATATCCAGCAGCAGCACATCCGGTTTCCCGATGCGGGGCAGTTCCTGCAGAAAGCCTTCCACGGTATCGATGCACAGCAACAGCTCTGTTTCCGGCAGCTCGGTGAAGAAAGCGGAGAGGTTCTCCTGAACGAAAGGCTCATCTTCGATAATCCCTAGTTTGATGGTTGGCATTGTTTTGTTTTATCGATGGTTTAGTTATCGAAAGATAGGGAAGAATTTATCGTTTGTAATCTACAGAAAGGATTTCTATGAGCAAAACCCGGCTTTTATTGTTTTCCAGCTTTTCCTGCTACGGCAGCACCTATTTGGGGAATTGAAATAAAATCTCGATTTTAACAGCCAAAATCAAAGATATTCTATATCAGCATTGTTCACGAAATTTTCTAAAAGTATACACATGTTGCGTTCAAAAATAGCCGGCATAGGTTCTTATGTTCCGGAGAAAGTGGTGACTAACGACGACCTTTCAAGAGTTATGGACACCAGTGATGAGTGGATTCAGGAGCGTACGGGCATCAAAGAACGGCGCTATGGCGAAAAGCACAAGGAAACCACCACGACGATGGCCGCCGAAGCCGCCAAAGTAGCCATAGAGCGGGCAGGCATTCAAAAAGAAGATGTCGACTTCATCATATTTGCCACCCTGAGCCCGGATTACTACTTCCCCGGCTGCGGGGTGCTGCTGCAGCGCGAGCTCGGCATTACCAAAACGGAGGTGGGTGCTTTAGACATTCGCAATCAGTGCTCCGGTTTTGTCTATGGCCTGTCGGTAGCGGACCAATTTGTGCGCAGCGGCATGTACAAAAACATCCTGCTGGTAGGCTCAGAGATGCACTCGATGGGGCTCGACTTCAGCACCCGCGGCAGAAACGTTACCGTGATTTTTGGCGACGGTGCCGGTGCTGTCATTCTGCAGCCCACTGAAGAGGAGAACGAAGGTGTACTGACCACCTGCCTGCATTCCGACGGCACTTACGCCGAGAAGCTCTCCTTCATCAACCCTGGCTCACACGGCGGTTACCACCAAAAATACATGGAAGAAACAGAAGACTACGGCTACTCAGACGCTGAGTTTGGAGAAATCTTCCTCAATGAGCATATGCTGGAAAATGCGCAGATCTACCCACATATGGAGGGGCAGTTTGTCTTTAAGCTGGCGGTGCAAAAATTCCCGGAAGTAATCATGGAGGCCCTGCAGAAAACAGGCCTGCAGCCGGAAGATATCGACATGTTCATCCCGCATCAGGCCAACCTGCGCATCAGCACTTTCGTGCAAAAACGCCTCGGGCTGCGGGACGATCAGGTGTGGAATAACATACAGAAATACGGCAATACCACAGCCGCTTCCGTACCGCTCGCACTCTGCGAAGCTTACGAGTCTGGTAAGGTCAAAAAAGGCGACCTGGTCTGCCTTGCGGCTTTCGGCAGCGGTTTCACCTGGGGCTCTGCACTGCTGCGCTGGTAGCCCACCGGGCGTGCAAATGCCGGACAGATAGCATAAACGGAAAGTTTTTTGTAACTTCATCACTGCAACGCGATTCCGCTTAACGGCAGAAGGTTGCATCTAACTTTTTCATAGCACATTAATTTTAGCGTCCCCGTTCCCCAAGGCGGGGATTTTTTGTGGCCCCCTGTTGTCTCCGGGTTTAGCTGCCGGAAATATTTAGTCGCCTGCCTCGCAATATAAACGAGGCCTGGATTGTTTTACAGACGAATAAAGTTTGAAGGAAAATGCGAATATTGCTCATCGGGCTAACGGTACTGTGGTGCAGTACGGCCCTTCTTGCACAGCGCCCGCCGGAAACGGAGGCGGAATTTGACAAAAACTATCAGCGGCGCATTCAGCAGGAATACCTCGACGGGAAATACATCCCGGCAGATATCGGGGATGCGTTCACTCAGCTGCACAAGCTCATAGACCGGGAGTCAAAGGTAAAATTCAAACAGGCTGAAGAAGAGGCAGCCGTGCAGAAACTGCACTTTAGCCTCGGGCGCTGGATTATCCTGAACTGGGGTTTTTACGAAGGCTCCCGTTTATCCCATCACCTGCGCAGTATGGGGCTGCATCATCCGGATGACATGGCGCGCTTTCTGATCCGCTCCTTCCACCGCAGCCTCAATGAGCAGCCGATCGCTGCTAAGGAACAGGTGGAAAGCCTGAACGAGGCCCGCGAAGCTGCCCGCCGTGCGCGCCTGCAGGAAGCAGAAGTGCTGGAAGAATGGCGTGCCCCGGCCAAAGCAGACAGCACGCAGGGCATGGGCGGCTCCTGATCATTGCGGTGCCCCCTGCTCAACGCCAAAGCGGGCAATCGCTTTGCCGCCCGGCATCAGCTTCCACAGCCCCTCGCCGTTGTTGAAGGCATCAATATTACAGCTCATAGGCTCTACCGCGAGGCTGCTGCGGTGGGGCGGCGTAAACAGCTGCACGAAAGGGAATTTCCCCTCGCCCACTTCCTGCCAGTACTTCAGAGAACGGCCGCCGCCCTGCATCAGTACCTCGATTCGCCCCTGCTGTTGCCGCAGCGCGAAGCAATTGTCCAGTACCTCCGGCCCGATGCGGCGGGCACGGCTGAAGGTAGTGTACTCATACTGTTTCCCCGTGGGGATCATTTCTGTATCCACGCCTATCATATCACAGGGCGGCAGCTGCAGGTATAGCTCGTCGACCTGTTCCGTCAATTGGAAGTAAGGATGCCAGCCCACCCCCATCGGCAGGCTTTGCGCCCCGGTATTCACCACCTTCATGCCTACACTCATCGCCGTTTCTGAAAGCGTAAACGTCAGCTCCAGCTCGAAGGGAAACGGATAAGCCTCCCGGCTCCCATCGTAGCGGTAGGCAGTGACCAGTATCGCCTTATCCGTACCTGCAGACGACTGCAGCGCTTCCATCGGCCGGTCCATACCGAAGCCGTGCAGCGCATTATTGGTGGGGGCATCATTGACGGGAAATTGGTAAATCTGCCCTTCCCAGCGGTACTGCCCGTGCTTCAGGCGGTTGGGAAAGGGAAACAAAAAAGCATTTTTAGCCCAACGGTTGATCTTCATCTCCTCCGCCGTCTGATAGGTATCCAGCACAGCTCTGCCCTGCAGGCGGAGCCCGGTCACACAACTGCCAAAGCCCGGCACAACGGTAAGGGATGCCTGCCCGTCAGCGGATTCCAGCGTGTGCGCCTGAAATGCTCCAAATGCGGATTGCCGTATGTCAAACATAGATTTCGGTCTTTTTCTTACGGTTCTACTCTTCACTCAACAGCCGCAGCAGCACACCGTTCGTCCACCCGAAACCATCCTGTACCGGGTACTCTCCTCCTCCGGCTTCGAGGCTCAGGTCTTCTACGTTGTATTTTTCCACCATCTTACCGGTGTTGTTGTACACGTTGACATTCAGGTCAATCCAGCGGCGGCGGACTTCGGCAGCCAGCTCGTCTGCTCCGTAATTGCGCAGGCCTTTGATGCCCACCCACTGCAGCGGCGCCCAGCCATTGGGTGCATCCCACTGCTGCCCGCTGTTAATGGGGGTGCTCACCAGGCCGCCGGGCATCAGGAAGCGCTCCCGCATCGTCTGTGCAGCAGCTTTTCCCTGATCGGGCGTCGCCATAGGGAAAAACAGCGGGTAAGCACCTGCCATCGACAGCACCGGCGTGAAAGCTTTGCGCTTAAAGTCATAATCCCGGAACCAGCCTTGCTCTGCGTCCCAGGCCAGATTGAGCAGGGCCGACTGCCGGTCAGCTGCGCGCTGCAGGTAGTAGTTGTAACGCTCCTCCTCTCCGGCGGCCAGGTGTGCCTGTGCCAGCACGCGCTCCGCCTGATAAAGCAGCGCATTGAGGTCTACCGGAATAATATCAGTGGTGTGGATAGTCTCCAGGCGCTGCGGGTCTGCAAACCAGCGGCTGCTAAAGTCCCAGCCGGATTCGCAGGCCGAGCGGATGTCGCGGTACAACTCTTCAGCGGGGCGGTTTGATTTTTCTGCCGTTTCCACGTCATCCCGGTACATTTCCGCCCGCGGATAATCGCCGGCGTCCCAGTAGCGGTTGAGCAGGCTGCCGTCCGGGAGGCGCACCACATGCTTTACGGCCTGGTTTGCTTCAGAAACTTCCTCTTCGCCGTCCATCCAGAAAGCGTATTCCTTCTCCAGCTGCGGCAGGTAGCGGGCATACACCTCTTCCTCCCCCTTTACTTCAGCCAGCAGCTGTAACATGGCCGCAAAAAACGGAGGCTGCGAGCGGGTCAGGAAATAGTCCCGGTTGCCGTTCGGGATGAAGCCGACGGTGTCAATAAGATAGGCGAAATTGTCGATCATATTTTCGATCATATCCGTCTTACCGGCAGTCTGCAGGCCGAGCATCGTGAAGTAGCTGTCCCAATAGTAAATCTCTCCAAACCGGCCGCCCGGCACGATGTAAGCGTTCGGCAGCGGGATGAGCGTCCCCTTGGTGCTTTGGCTGTCCGGCTCGCGGGTCAGCACCGGCCATAGGGCGTTAATGTGCTCGGCAGCGGTGCGGCTTGAGTCAGACTGAAAGCCACTGGCGTACTGTTTTGGCAGCTCAAAGTATTCCATCACGAAAGCCTTCAGGTGAAACTCGGGCTCGTCTTTCTGCGCCTCGTAAGCGGCCAGGATCTCCTCGTCCGGCATCTTGGGCGTGCAGTCCACGAAAGTCTTTCCGTCCGGGAAGACCTTCCCCATTTGTACATCCACGAATAACTGCCCCCAGCGCTCGGCAGGTGGCAGGAAAGGGTCCGCTTTGCCGGCTGCAGTGTCCTGCGTGGCCGGTTCTGTACTGCAGGCGTTTAATACCATGGCTAATGCAAAAAAGAAGGTATAGGGTAGTGGTTTCATATCCTGGTGTTTATGTTTTTCTAATCGCGGTGCGGGTTTTCGATGAGCTCCTCCTGCTCTGTTTGGTTCACTACAGGCATACCGAGGCGCTCCAGCACCACGTACAGCAGAATGAGGAAAGCAATAATCAACCAGAGCCAGTCCCAGCGCGAGAGTAGTTTCCGTTTTGGCTTTTCTTCTTCTGACATATTTTTAGTCCGCTCTGCAATTTCCATTCTCTTCTTTCTATGATCTTCTAAGGATTGTTTTACTTCTTCTAAAAAGGAGGGAATTTGTTCTACGGTTTCTAAGGTGTTAAATAACTTTGATAACATAAAATCGTTATTTAATACATTTAAGAAATGGTATACTTTAATAGTTCTATTTTTATTTTTCCAGCATTCGATCATTGAATGTAAAACAATTTGATACATAACCCATTCTACAAAAGAAGTTAAAACCGCGTTAGATTTTGGACTGGACCTATTTTTATAAGATTGTAATAATTTTTTAACGTGGTGGTAATCATTCTTATCTGGTTCTGTATATTTATGGAAAAATTTACTATCATATGATTTATATAAGGCTACTTTATCAACAACATTATTTTCGGTAAATTTTGACGCGGATGATTTTAAATATTCGTTAAGTTTTTCTCTTCTTGAATTTGGTAATGATTGAACTTTTTGAGAAGCCCAATTTAACATATCTTGTCTAACAAAATTAGTATGTGCTCTATCTAATAAATCTCTTAATGCTTCACTTTGTTCTTCATCTCCTTCTCTTTCTTCGCTACCAGAAGCAATAAAATCTAAAAATTCATCTAAAGAAAAATCTTCTTTATTTTTATCGGATAAATAGGCATTTAATAAAACTTCATAAGCATGGATTTGTTTATTAACCATTTCATACATAACATAATTCTTTACCTTAGAAATAGGTGTATGTAAAAAAGGCTTTTCTTCTAAAAGTTGATCATATACATCAGATAATTTAGGTTCTGGATAATTACTATAATCTACTTTAACAGGCTTTTTAGTTTCTTTTTCTTGGGTTTCTTGCGCGTCTAATTGTTCTTGGGTTTGTTCTACTTTTTCAACCGTTTCTACTGGTTCTTTTTTAACTTCTACAACCGCCTTTTTCTTAGGTTTGGATTTAGATACTAAATTTGTCTTAGTTTTTGACTTATTTCTTTGTACTTTAACTGGCATTTTATTTTTTTATTAATTATGTTATAACTGTATCTTATCTTTAATTTAAATACTTTCAAGATTTTAAAAAATATTTAATTTTAAAACCTCATC
>CAJXXJ010000110.1 GCA_913062745.1 uncultured Phaeodactylibacter sp. | reverse complement strand
TGATAAGTCCCAAAACCCGCCCGATGGTTGGTTTTGTGCCTCCTCAATGCAAAACCCAATTGGAAAACTTATTTTTCAGGAAGCCCTTAGCTCACCGCTAAGCTTTTGGCAGCGCCTTTGTGCAGAGCGGCCTGCTCCCGGTGGATCGGGTACTCCTCCTCGAAGAAGAACTGCGATGCTCCGAAGGCCGGGTACAAGTCGTCCAGCCAGATCGCATCCGGATTGTACTTCGCAAAGAACGGCCGGGCCACCCAGTCCGGGTTGCGGCCCTGCAGAAACTGCAGCGTGAAGACTTTTTCACCAGCCACTTCGCTCACGCCCAGGATCTGCACCTTGCCCGGGCCAGCCGACATAGAGGGCCCGCGCACCGTACGCGCTACGCCGCTCACCCGCTGATAGGCATTGCGGAAAATGCGCCAGGCGCGCTCCAGTTCCACGGCGAAGTAGTCCTGTGCACCGGTATCGCGGGCTACAAACATGTAGTAAGGCACACAGCCCAGTTCTACCTGCTCCTGCCACATTTCTGCCCAGGCTGCCGGGTTGTCGTTGATGTTGCGCATCACCGGTGACTGAGTACGGATGACGGCACCGGCATTCAGCACACGCCCGATGGCCTTCTTCACCTCATCGGTACGCATTTCTGCCGGATGGTTGAAGTGTGCCATAAAGGCAATATGGATACCGGCTTTGCGGGCTTTCTCAAACAGCTGCAGCAGTTCATCAGCATCAGCATCCTGCGTAAAGCGCTGCGGCCAGTAGCCCAGGGCTTTCGTTCCAAAACGGATGGTGCGCAGGTTTGGGATTTTGGCATCAATCAGCGCCTCAATGTAGGACTTCAGGATTTTAGTCTTCATGATGAGCGGGTCTCCTCCGGTAAAGAGGATATCCGTCACCCGCGGATTAGCGCGCAGGTACTTGATGATAAGCTCAGTGTCGCGCATGGCAAACTTGAGTTCATTCATGCCTACAAACTGTGGCCAGCGGAAACAGAAGGTACAGTAGGCGTGGCAGGTCTGTCCCTGGCTCGGGAAAAACAGCATCGTTTCCCGGTACTTATGCTGTACGCCGGTCAGCTCTGTATCCTCCACTTTCGGTACGTTGTGGGACAGCTGCCCGGCCGGGTGCGGATTGAGCTCCATGCGGATCTTATTCGCAATTAGCTTAAGCTCCGGCTTGCGGGCCCCTCCGCGCAGCGCTCGCGCCATCTCCTCATAGTGCTGAGGCTCCAGCATATCGCGCTGTGGGAAGGTGAGGATGTATATCGGGTCTTTCTTATAATTGTCCCAGTCAATAAGCTGCTCCACTACGTAATTGTTGGCTTTGAAAGGCAGCACGTTCCCGACTACTTCAATATCAAAACGCTCTTCTTCAGTGAGGTGGTCATTGATCTGTGGTATCTCGCGGAAATTGCGTAAAGTATAAGATTGGTATTTATCCATGATGTATGCTTTTTTGGTAGATGAACGAATGAAGGAATAATGGTTATCAGCGCTCCCTCTCCGGAGGGATGTGGATAAACTTCTGCCCTCCCAGCGTGCAGAGGCAGCATTGGTTCGCATTCTGATGGCAGCGCATTCGCTTCATAGGCAATGAGATTTAGAATTACCAGTTCAGCAATTGGCACACGGGTACCGCTGGCTCAGAAACAACGGTAAAGGTTTCCGATGCCGAAAAGTGTAACAGGTTGATTTTGCTGTAATAATGGGGTGGCCCTGACGATAGGCAGCCGGGGCCGAAAGAGCTGCCGGGATATGGAATTTTGTATGGCAGGCAGCGTGGCGCGCTGTGCCGGCAGCAAGAGTTGATGCTCTGCTCTGAATGCAGATAACGCTACTGCCGCAACATTTTCAGCGCAGTGCGAATATAAGCAAATTTTTCGAATAATTCAGACAAAAGGAGAACGGCACGGGGCGCCGGACCGGCGCTCCGTGTACATTATTTTGTATTGAAAAACGGCCCGGGCGGGCAGCCTGCTAATTTTCCCGCTCGTCGTCAGAATCGTCCTCCCCCTCATCAATATCGCCCTCATCGATATCATCACTATCATCCTCGAGGTCGTCCAGGTCAATCATGCTATCCTCCAGATCCAGGT
The DNA here is from genome assembly GCA_913062745.1 of uncultured Phaeodactylibacter sp. Taxonomy (GTDB): domain Bacteria; phylum Bacteroidota; class Bacteroidia; order Chitinophagales; family Saprospiraceae; genus Phaeodactylibacter. The sequence goes on along the minus strand of CAJXXJ010000110.1, from coordinate 6,924 downwards.
CATCGATATCGTAGTTGTCGTCATCTTCCTCATCGATGTCAATGGGCTTTGCTTTGGCGTCTGACTTACCCCCGGATTTCTTGATTACGCGGGAGATGACCTTTTTCTCTTTGGGCGCCGGTTTCTTCTTGGGCTGATCGTCATCGTCATCATCGGTACGGGAAGTAGCGGGGCGGCGGGAGACTGGCACCTGGGTTTTGGCCGCAAGACTCTTGGTAGTAGTGGGCACAGCCAGCAGCCTTTTCTTGTCGATCAGTTCGCCGGTAACGCTGCACACTCCGTATACTTTGTTGCGTATGCGGATCAGCGCATTCTCCAGGTCCTGAATGAAGCGCCGCTGACGGATGGCCATGTTATTGAGCATCTCCACATCGTTGTTGGTACTGCTGTCGTCCATCCAGTCACCTCCGTGTTCATCGCTGGTGTTCTCAGCAATTTCCAGGATTTGCTCCTGCAGGGAGTCGAGTTGGGCTTTCGCTTTTTCGAGCTTTCCCTCTATGAGTATTTTGAACTCGGCGAGCTCAGCGTCTGAATAACGTACCACTTTATTAGCCATAAGCAGAAATTTAAGGTCAACGGTTTCTATACCGACGTCTCATTAAAGTTGAAAAAATTCTGTTTATTTACCAATCTTCACGAGTGGATTGATTGAAAAACTCCTGATATTTTAGTGGCTCAGCTTCAACCAGGAGGCTAAAAGCCGCAAAATATCCGGTCTTTTGGACAAACCGCAACCTTTGCATCTGTACCGCACCGGATTGCGGGTGCAATGTGGAGTTTTATTTTATAATACGCAAGGCTTTTTTTCGCACAACCCGCCCAAAATGACAGATGAAGGCTATATCAAGTTTCAGGCAGATTGGAAAATGGTGCATCCGCTGCCCGCTGACGACCTGCATGAGATCAACCACTACCGGCAACGGCTTTACGACCGGGGGCTGATTGGGGCCTACCCGAACGGTATCGGCTACGGCAATATCAGCGGCCGCTATAGCAAGGATGGGCTGTTTATCATTTCCGGATCGAAAACCGGCAACCTTGAATCGCTCGATGAGCGCCACTACGCTCTTGTTACTGAAGTGCGCCCGGCTGACAACTTCCTGCGCTGCGAGGGGCCTGTTATCGCCTCGTCCGAATCTATGAGTCACGCTGCGATTTATGACTACTGCCCGGAGGTACAAGCCGTCATTCACATTCATCATTTGGAGATGTGGCAACGCCTGATGCACCGGGTGCCTACCACTGATGCTTCCGCGCCTTATGGCTCTCCGGAAATGGTAGACAGTATTCGGCAATTGCTGCGGGACACCCGCCTGCGTGAACAGCGGATTTTCGTCATGGAAGGGCACGAGGAAGGCGTTTTCACCTTCGGGGAAAGCTTTGCGGCAGCCGAACGGGTGCTGTACGACTGGCTGGAAGAAGGGCCGTAGAGAAAGTTTACGAACCGCTGCGCTCTTCTTCGCGGTCGAGCGTTTTGGTAAAGCGGCGGGGCGGGTTGATTTTCACTGCTACCGGTTCGCCGCTCACGGGGTGCGAAAAAGACAGCTCGCAGGCACAGAGAAAGAGCCCTTTTCCCAGTATGGTTTTATGGCTGCCGGCGTACGCTTTATCCCCAACGATAAGGTAGCCCTCTTGCTGCAGATGGATCCGCAGCTGATGGGTGCGGCCAGTCACCGGCCGCAGGCGCAGCAGCGACAGATGCCCAAACACCTGGGAAGGCACCGTGCGCAACAATTCTACTTCTGTGCGGGATGGCTTGCCTTCTATAGGCTGATCGATGGTGAGGCGGGCAGGCGGTTTCCCGTGTACGACTGCCTGATAGGCTTTCCTGACCTCGTTTTGCTCAAAGGCCTCACTCATGCTGATCAGCGCCTGTTTGGTTTTTGCCAACAGCACCAGGCCTTTAGTCGGCAAATCAATGCGGTGCACAGCTACCGGCCGGGGCAGCGCATCTGCCTGCGGAGAGGGCGCAACGGTGCCGGCCAGGGCATTTTCCACGGTTTTTATCCGGTCCCCGTTAACCGCTATGCCTGCTGGCTTGTTAATAATGATGAGATGATCATCTTGCCACACAACCGGCAGATCCTGGTCGAATTTGCGGGCTTTGGGCAAGCCGGCACCTTTCAGCTCAAGACGGTCGCCCTTTTTCAGCTGGTCTGAAAACCGTAGCGGCCGGCCATTGAGCAACAGCCGCTGACCACTAATCGCCTTCTTGACGGCCGTTTTGCTGCCGAGCAGCGGAAATGCCTGACGGCAGTAGTCGATTAAGTCCGGAGACTCCGGCAATTCCCGTACCTGGTGTTGCTGTCTGTGCTTAGCCATACGGCGAAGGTACGATCTTAAGCAGGATCAGCCAAAAGCCGTACCGCTCATTGAGCTGACATTACGCAGCCTGGCCATAATGAGGTTAAGAATGCCTGCTACCAGCCAGGAATAAACTATATATTTCCTAAACTGCAAAATTTAGCGTATTTTCGCTAAGGATATATAGTGTTATTTTTAAATATAAATTTTCGGGCTCCCATGCCCTCAACTAAATAAAACGCCAATGTTTTTTGAACTGACAGAAGAGCAGCTAGCTGTACAGGAAGCAGCGAGAGAATTTGCTCAGAAAGAACTTAAGCCCGGCGTCATCGAACGGGACGCCAAGCAAGAATACCCTGCCGAACAAATCAGGAAAATGGGGGAGCTCGGCTTCTTGGGCATGATGGTGTCTCCGGAGTACGGGGGCGGCGGCATGGACACGATGTCCTACGTGCTGGCTATGGAGGAAATTTCCAAAGTAGATAACTCCTGCTCGGTCATCATGTCCGTCAACAACTCCCTGGTGTGCTGGGGCATTGAGTCGTTCGGCACGGAGGAGCAGAAAGCTAAGTACCTGCCCAAACTGGCGAGCGGTGAGTGGATCGGCGCCTTCTGCCTGTCTGAGCCGGAAGCCGGCAGCGATGCCACTAGTCAGCGTACCACCGCTGAGGACAAAGGCGACCACTACCTGCTGAACGGTACCAAAAACTGGATTACCAATGGCGGAACATCTAAGGTGCACCTGGTGATGGCACAGACGGATGCGGACAAAGGGCACCGGGGCATCAACTGCCTGATAGTGGAAACCGATCAGGACGGCGTAACGATAGGTGCGAAGGAGGATAAGCTGGGCATCCGCTCTTCCGACACGCACACCATCATGTATACGGACGTGAAGGTGCCGAAAGAAAACCGCTTGGGCGAAGACGGTTTCGGCTTCAAGTTTGCCATGAAAACGCTGTCCGGCGGGCGTATTGGTATTGCTGCACAAGCACTGGGTATAGCCGGCGGTGCTTACGAACTGGCACTCGACTACTCCAGGCAGCGCGAAGCTTTTGGCAAGGCCATCAGCAAGCATCAGGCTGTGGCCTTTAAGCTGGCCGACATGGCTACGGAGATTGAAGCGGCCAAACTTATGGTCTACCGGGCTGCCTGGCTCAAAGATCAGGGTATGGATTACGATGCAGCGAGCTCAATGGCTAAGCTTTACGCCTCTGACGTAGCGATGCGGCATACCGTGGAGGCCGTTCAGGTGCACGGTGGCTATGGCTTCGTAAAGGAATACCACGTAGAGCGGCTGATGCGCGATGCCAAGATCACACAGATCTACGAGGGTACTTCCGAAATTCAGCGCCTGGTGATTTCGCGGAATATCCTGAAAGGACAGCTGTACCTGCCGATCTTCAACAACTCGATGGAAGGGCAGGAAGTGTAAGATCATGTTTGGAGCCTGTAAAAGCTTCCGAATTACAACGATCAACGAAGCCCCCGCGGCCGTGCTGCCGCAGGGGGCTTTGTCGTTTATTCTGTTGGCGTTTCGCCGCCGTTAGCTCCGAAGTTGAGCTGAAACCCGATACGCTTGTTGGGCTCGTCGTCATCGTAGTCCTCCCAGTTGGTCACTTCCTGTACAAATTCCTCCATGTGGCGGATAAAGTAAGGCTCGCGCAGTTCTTCCGGGCGGTAGATCGCGATGGTCTTGGGGGGGCGGGGCTTGCCGTAATTTTCAATAAACGGATAATTGAGCAGGACGATGATTTTGCCGTTGAACAGCTGCTGATACACAAGGGAGCCATTGTGCTTAATCAGGTGGCGCTGCACATCATCGCTGACTTTTTGGTACATGCCGCTTTTGGCCTGCCCGAGGCTGAGTACGATGGCTTCCAGGTTTTCGATATCCGACCGCAGCTCGACGGTAGCCTTCAGGCCGGTATGTTCGATCATCCGCTGCAGGGTTTTCTGAATATCATTGCGGGTATGTTCGTGCCAGGATTTGCGGTACTCCTGGGTATTCTGCAGTACCTCTTCGTACTGCCTGACTTTTCGTTGCAGGTTGAACAGCTCGGTTTCCATTGTCAAATGCTTTTGGTCTGGAAAATAGTAAAAACTTGGTATTGCCCGGTGATAAATACGTATTTTGATGCCCGCAAACACCCAATCAGATACAATGATATTAGCCATTGATATCGGCAATTCCAATGTTACTATCGGGCTCTGCCAGGCGGCGCGCTGGAAGCACGTATGGCGCCTGCCCACCAAAACGGATGGTGAGTCCGCCATGTTTTACCAGCTGCAAATCAGCGACTTAATGCTGGAGTACGCAGTAGCCCCGGAGGATATTCAATCCGTCATTATCAGTACGGTAGTGCCGGAACTTCGGCACATTTTTGAAAAGCTGAGCGAGCGCATCACCGGTATCGCTGCGCTCGTGGTCGGACCGGGAGTATACAGCAAGCTGCAGCTGAGCATCGAAAATCCGGAGGAACTGGGCACCGACTTGTTCGCCAACGCAGTAGCGGCTCATTACCGGTATCAGCGGGACTGCATTGTAGTCGACTTTGGCACCGCCCTTACCTTTACCTGTATCGACCGCAGCGGGAAGCTGCTGGGCGTTTCGATTGCTCCCGGCCTGAAGACGTCTATTGGAGCGCTTTTTCAAAAAACGGCACAGCTGCCGGAGGTGCCACTGGAGCTTCCTGCCTCAGCCGTAGGCAAAAATACGGTACACGCTATACAGGCGGGCGTGCTGCTTGGCTACGTCGGCCTGGTGCGCTACCTTTTGCAGCAACTGCGGGCCGAGCTGGGAGAACAATACATTGCGCTGGCTACAGGCGGGCTGTCAGCAATCCTCCACCCGTTACGGGATCAGTTCCATGCCATAGAGCCCGAACTGACGCTTGACGGACTCAGAATTATCAGCGAGGAAGTACAGAAATAGAAGGAGGTTTTTTATCTTTTCCAAAAAATGCACATCACCTCTAAGCTGCCCTCCGTGGGTACTACTATATTCTCTGTCATGTCTGCCCTGGCACAGAAACACGGTGCTATCAATTTATCTCAGGGCTTTCCCAATTTTCCTGCATCAGAAGAACTGACCGAACTCGTTTGCCATTACCTGCGGCAAGGTTACAATCAGTATGCGCCTATGCCCGGGCTGCAGGAACTGAGGGAGCAGATCGCAGCCAAAGTTTCCCGGATGTATGGGCTGCAGGTGGATGCGCAGGAGGAAATCACAATGACAGCCGGTGCCACACAGGCGATCTACTGTGCTATTGCTGCGTTTGTAAAAGCGGGGGATGAGGTCATTATTTTTGAGCCGGCCTATGATTGCTACCGGCCTGCGGTGGAAGTGAATGGCGGCAAAGCTGTCATTTATGAGCTTGAAGCCCCGGACTACAAGGTGAATTGGCAGGAAGTGCAGCACCTACTCAGCAGCCGTACGCGCATGATCATCATCAATACGCCGCACAACCCCAGCGGCACTACGCTGAAGGCTTCTGATATGCTGGCCCTGCAGCAGCTGTGCGAGGGAACAGATATACTGGTACTGAGCGATGAGGTATACGAGCACCTGATTTACGACGGGCAGCAGCATCAGAGCGTGCTCCGCTTTCCGCAATTGCGCCGCAGAAGCCTGGCTACCTATTCCTTTGGCAAAACCTTCCACGCTACCGGCTGGAAAATTGGCTACTGCATTGCTCCACCGGAGCTGATGCGGGAATTCAGGAAGGTGCATCAGTACAATACTTTTGCGGTGCACCGCCCTACGCAGCATGCGCTGGCCGACTATCTGCAAGCGCCGGAGCACTACGATCAGCTGCCGGCGTTTTACCAGCAGAAGCGGGACTACCTGCAGCAGCAGCTGAGTGCTTCAAGGCTGAAACCACTGCCCTGCGCGGGCACCTATTTTTGCAGTTATGACTATTCCGCGGTCAGCGATGAACCGGACGGCGATTTCACTAAACGGTTGATTACTGAGCATGGTATAGCTGCTATTCCGGTTTCCGCGTTTTACTCCAGCGGCAAAGATGAGCGCATCATCCGCCTGTGTTTTGCCAAAACGGAGGATACACTGCAGCAGGCGGCAGAAATACTTTGCAAAATTTAGGGCTGACCCGCGATATCTATCCCCGAAGCCTACAGCTCCTGTAACTCCCTTTCCAGCAATTTCAGTGCAGAACGGGCATCGCGGTCGAGCTGCTGCGCGAGGGCCGGTATGCGGGATTCCGGCAATTCGCCCTTGGTAGCCTTTTCAATTGCAATGGCCATATTTTGCTGCGTGGGCATGCCCAGCATCATGAAATTGGGCTTGAGCTGATGGGCAGCGCTGTGTACTTTTTTTAGGTCTTTAGCCTGTGCGCTTTCTGTCAGCTGCGTCAGCAGACGGGGAGCTTCCTGCAGGAAAGTTTCAATCATTTCCCGAATGAATGCTTTGTCGCCGCCGCTGAACTCCTCCAGGTAGTCCAGGCTGATGCCGACTTCGCTTTGCGTACCCTGAATGGGAGCGCCGTTGTCGTTATGAGCGTCTATTGGGTTGTGCATATTGAGCTTTTCTATGATCAGTTTCAGTAATGCTTCGGGCGAAAATGGCTTGGTGATAAACTCGTCCATGCCAGCTCGTAT
>CAJXXJ010000109.1 GCA_913062745.1 uncultured Phaeodactylibacter sp. | reverse complement strand
CTCCAGCTCGCTGACGTTGCCAGACGCCTGCAGTGCCTGATTGCGGGCTTCGTTGCGCTGAGCAAGTTCCAGCTCTTCCTGCAAAGTGCCTTGTTTTTCGGCGAAAGCCGCTGCCAAATCCTCCCGGCGCTGCAGCTGCTGCTTCAGGCGGGCCAGCTGAGCACTTATATCGGTGCGGCGGCGGGCAAATTCCAGCGCTTCCCAATCCTGCCCCAACCGGGCGTAAGCCGGCTGCAGAGTGCCTACCAGCAAGCCGGCGGGCGGGGCAGTTGCGCTATCTTCCTGCAACCAGGCATCCAGCAGCAGCACATCCGTTTCGCGGGCGGTGTTTTCCATGACTGCTAGTAAGTGGCCGTGGCTAACCGTTTCGCCATCCTCAACCAGGAGCTGCTCCAGCCGGCCGGCTTGCTGCACGATGAGGCGCACCGGCGGCTGCGGCGTGGTAATCGATACCCGTGCGGCCACGGTGTTGGGGTAGCGGATGAGCCAAAGCAGGCCGATAAGCAATACAACGGCCAGGAGCACGGCGCTGATTCCCCAGCGCAGCGCCCAGCCGGGCGGATTGCCCAGCATATCCTGTACTTCTTCCCGCCCGCCCGGCGGTGGTGTTTCTATCTGATCGTGTTCTGCCATTTCACTCCCCCAGTTCCAGTTGATTTTTTACTAAAGCATAGTAAGCGCCCCGCTTAGCGATGAGCGCTTCGTGGGTACCCTGCTCCACTACCCTCCCCTGATCCAGCACTACGATCTGATCTGCCTGCCGGACTGTGCTGAGCCGGTGGGCGACGACGACTACCGTCCTGCCCTCGAAGAATGCCTCCAGTTTTTCGACAATCTCCCGCTCGTTGTTCGCATCCAGCGCGTTGGTGGCTTCATCGAAAAACAGGAAGCGGGGATCCTTGTAAATGGCCCGGGCGATGAGCAGGCGCTGCCGCTGCCCCTGACTGATGCCGTTGCCCCGGGCACCGATTTTGGTCTCGTAGCCCAACGGGAGCTGCCGCACGAAGGTATCCAGATTGGCCATTCGGGCCGCTTTCTCCATCCGTTCGCGGTCGGGGCGGTAGCTGCTCTCCGTGATATTATTGGCGATGCTGTCGGAGAATACAAAGCCGTCCTGCAGCACCGCGCCGCAATTAGCCCGCCAGGCTTCTTTTGGCAGGCTGCTCAGGTGCCTGCCGCCTACGGTAATCCGCCCCGTATCCGGCTCATAAAAGCCCAGCAGTAATTTGACCAGCGTAGTCTTGCCGCTTCCGCTTACGCCAACGACCGCCGTCACTTTGCCCGCCGGCAGCTCCAGGCTGATATCCTGCAGCACATCATCCGCCAGAGCATTGTAGCGGAAGCTGATATTTTCCAGCCGGATATCGCTGCGCTCCGGCAAAGCTTCCCGGCTTTTGGGGCCCGGGCTCTCCTCCGGCGCTTCCTGCTGCACCTCGAGCAGGCGCTCCAGGCTGATGCGGGCGTCCTGCCAGCGGCGCACAAACACCCCTAATTGCCCCAACGGCAGATTGACCTGCCCGATGATGAACTGAACGGCCAGCATCATGCCCAGGGTGATTTCGCCCTGCAGCACCAGCTTTGCCGTCAGCACGGTAATCAGAATATCTTTCAACTGAGCAATGACGGAGGTGCCGGTATCCTGCGCCTGCTCAATATTCAGGCTCTGCAGGTTGGTACGGAAAAGGCGGGTTTGGATATTGAGCCACTGCCAGCGCCGTTTGCGGCCGCTGTTTTGCAGTTTGATCTCCGGCATGCCCTGCAGTAGCTCGATGAGTGCGCTTTGATTGTCAGACAGTTGCTGAAAGCGTGCGTGGTCTATGGCTTGCCGCCGCTTCAGGAACCAGAGTATCCAGAGTACGTAAAGGATACTGCTACCGAGGAAAATCAGAAAGATGAGGCTATCGTACACCCAAAGTACCATACCAAATACCAACAGGCTGAAGGCGGAAAACAGAAAACTCAGCGAACTGTGCGTGAGGAATTGCTCAATGCGCCGATGATCATCGATGCGCTGCAGCAGGTCTCCCGTCATTTTCGTATCGAAATAAGCGATGGGAAGCCGCATCAGCTGCTGCAGAAAGTCAGCAATCAGCGATACATTGATGCGGGTGCCGAGGTGCAGCAGAATGCGGTCGCGCAATACCATAACCGTCACGCGCCCTGCAAAGAGCATCAGCTGCGCCAGCAGGATCAGGTTGATAAAGCTGAGGTCGCTGTTTTGTATGCCAATATCGACGATGGCCTGCGTAAGGAACGGGAAGGCCAGCTGAAAAAGACTAGCCAGCAGCAGGCCGAGCAATAACTGCAAAAAGTAAGGCCGGTAGGGCCGCAGGTATGCGAGCAGGTACTGCAGGCTATTGGCGGAAGCGGGCGGCTGCCCCTCTTCTTCGTAAAAGGAGGGCTGTGGTTCGAGCAGCAAAGCAATACCTTCTCCCTGCCCGGCAGACCAGTGGCGGGCGAAAGCATCAAGCGGCATTTTGGATTTGCCGGCAGCGGGGTCGGCGATCCATACCTCTGACTTGCTGATGCGATATACTACCACAAAATGGCGCTGCTCCCAGTGTACGATGAGCGGCAGGGGCGCATCGGACAGCCCGGGCCTGCCGTCACTGCCATGTAGCGGCAGCTGCACGGGCACGGTACGGAAGCCGATTTGTTCGGCTGCCCCGATAATGCCCTGCAGAGAGACACCCTCCCGGTCAAGGTGGCACTGCTCGCGCAGATAGGCAAGGGAATAGTGCTGCCCGTAGTACCGCGCGATCATGCGCAGGCAGGCCGGGCCACAGTCCATTGCGTCGTGCTGCTGATAATGCGGGAAGCGTTGGAGCATCGGGCAGTAAGCATTGTTTAACGGGAAAGGTACGGATTTTTTGAGAGCCGGGGGGTACAACAAAAGAAGCTGGGCAGCGGTGGAACCACTACCCAGCCTGGAATAATAGCAACTATCTACTTATCTCCAATTAAGTTCATGCCCACCGTTGTGGGCACACCCTTCTGAAAATAAAACACCCTATTCTTAATCGGCCAGGCCGGCCGTTGTTTTCTCATAGTATCATGCCCGGGCGGGGTTTTAGCCCCGTTTCCCGATAGCATGAGTTGTTTTATCATAGTATGATTTGACTTGGGAATTCGCTCTTTAGCTCCTCGTTGTCAAATGTTGTTGATTGATTACATATACAAATGTATAGGGTAATCGTATGCATCCAAAACCAGCAGAGGAGACTCAATTAAACTTCTAAAGTTTGTATATTGGGGTAAACCAGAGGAGGACTCATTCCATCAAAATCACAAGCACCTAACAATCAGTTCTTTAAAAAAGCAATTAGATGTTAAACCCAGCCACAAGGTAAGCACAACTTTAAACTTCTAAGCTTTAGAAAAAAATTAATTTTTTTTGGAATTTGTGCTTCAATCCACCGCAAACGGTCAAATAGAGCCGATAAACGGTCAAAATAAGCTAGAAAACGGAATCCACTACTCATGAAACAACAATCTGACCTCCATCAACTAATTCAGTCTTTGTCGAGAACGGAGAAGCGATACTTTACGATGGATGCGCAAAAAAGCGGGCGCCGGTCGAGCCGCTACCTGGAGTTATTCCGTGCGCTCAACAAGATGGAAACCTTTGATGAATCTGCGCTGCAGGAAAAATTTGGCAGCAGCCTTGCTACGGACAAGCACTACCTGTACGAAGCTATACTGCGGAGTATGCGCGACTACCGCAGCTCCAAGTCGCGGGCAGCACAGGTAAAAGAGATGATGCTCGACGCCAACTTTCTGTACCAGCGGGGACTGTACCAGCAGAGTGAGGAGCGCCTGCGCCAGGCCAAAAGCCTGGCGGCTGAACTGGACGACCAGATTTCCCTGCTGGAGATTACCCGCGAACAGCTGAACTACGTGTGGACTATGAAGCAAAAGGACTTCAGCGAGCAAATCCGCCGACTGCTGGAAGAAAAGGACCGCTACATCCACAACATCAACGAGGAGCTGGGCTACCTGGCACTCGCCTACCAGATACAGATGGCGAAGGATAAGCTCAAGCCCGGCGATAAAACAGCCCGGCAGCTTCCTTTTTCGGAAAGCGATTTTGCGGAGGCCCAGCTACCGGAGGCAGCACACGCGCAGCGGCGGTTTTTGCAGAGCGGAGCGCTGTACTATGATATGCAGAGCGATTTTGAAAAGGCCAACCACTATTACCGCCGTATGGTAGACTGGTGGGATACCTACCCGAATATCAAAGCGGAGGAGTACGTTCGCTATCTGGCAGACTTGTTTAACCTGTTGCACGCCTCTTATTATCAGAAGAAGTATCAGCAGTTCAAAAACATTCTGGACAAAATTAGCCAGGAACAGCCCGCCAACTACCATGACCAGCAACTGATTTTCAAGCAGCTAACCAACTACCAGCTGCTTTACCACATCAACCTGGGTGTGACGGAAGGGTACGAAGATTTGCTGCAGCGCGTATCGCACGGCATGTCGGCCTATAAGCTCAACCCGGTTAGCCAGCTCATCATGGCCTTCAATGTGACCGTATTGCTTTTTATACTGGGAAAATACAAAGCTTGCCAGGAGTGGTCCGACCAGGTGCTCCGTACATACAACAGAAATGTGGACAGCAGCCAGTTTCGCTTGTCCACGCTGCTCATCAGCCTGCTGGCAGCCTATCAGACGGACGAGCTTGACTTGTTTGACTCGACAGCGCGGGCGCTGCGGCGGGCCATCCGAAGTGCGCGCGAAGGAGTACCTACCACATTCTTTACGCTTTGCCTGCAGCACTGCCGCAAACTCAACTATGCCCCACAAACCGAGCGCCGCGAACTGCTGAATACCTTTACAGCAGAATTACGGGAGCTGCTCCGCGAAAAAGCCCAGCTGCCGCCGCTGGGCATGGACGACCTCGTCTTCAACTGGCTGGAAAGCTGCCGAAAGCGAAAAGCTCTGGCAACAGTTTTTCGCGAGCAAGCTGCTAACTGAACCTAGAACTCAAATTTAATCCTCGCGGGATAGCGTGCGGATTAAAATCACATCACCGATGCGGCGGATGTTCATCACATTATCTCTGAGGTCGAAGGAAACGGCTTCTGCTTTATATTCTGTGGGGCGTTCATCTTCCCGGCTGCGGATTTCCACCTCGGTTGCTCCTACCAGGGAAAGCGTCAGCCTGGTAGGGTGAAATACCGCGGACCAAGCTGTTTTAGCGGTGGAAAGCTTGACCTGCCGCTTATCGGAGGAAGCGCTCATGACGAGGTTGGTAGCGCCACTGCGGCTGCTCGTCAGTTCTTCCAGGTCAGCGGATTCATGCGGGGCAGTGGGCAGTTCAAAAGCGGTAGCCACGGAGAGTTGCCCCTTCAGCGTGCCAATAAGGATACCTTTGCGCTCATCAAGGGGGAAGGCGATTGCCCGGCCGTCATCGATGAGGTAAAGGATTTTCATGTCTGTGGAAAGGCAGATGTTATTGACCATAGTGTAGACAAATTGCTTGGTGATTTGCAGTTGTGGCCCGGGCACACTACCGCCACTGCCGGAGAGCAGCTGTCTTAACCAATCGATGATTCGGCGCAGTGGATTCATATAACCGGAGCTGTACAAAAAATAAGGGAGGGCACTCTTGCGCCCTCCCAAATGTAAAAAATATTGTGCTATATCTTCCGGAAAATCCGTATTCCTCTTATTCTGCTTTCTTCTTGCGCTTGCGCCGCGTCTTGAACATTTCCACGATTTCTTTCTCCTTCATAAAGCCAAAGTCCTGGAAAGCCGTAGAGACGAACTTCTTGATATCCTGGTAATCCTTGCCACGTTTATCGGTGTAGTGCTTCAGCAGCTTGCGCACGTAGCGCAGGCTCAGCTCTTTGAGCTGCTGATTGAACTGCTGATTGGCAAAGATGGACATGTAGACGGGGTAGAGTTTGGAAATTTCAAACAGCTCCGGATAGTCGGTCACTTCCAGGTTGTTGATCAGGCGGGCGAAGTAGCCGTAGATTGTCTGCCGCACGCACTCGTTGATGACGCTCAGCCCCTCGTAGCGGATGTAGAAGCTTTTGACAGACTCCTGCACTTCTTCGTTAGTGTAGCCTTTGCTGTGGATTTCGTCCATCAAGTCATAATAAGCCGAAAGGTCATCTTTGACGCTGTGGTCGAGCACCTCCGACATGCGCTTATCCGCTTCCGGCGTGATGGGCACCTCTTCATTCATGTGCAGGCTCAGCAGGTACTGCAGGAAGGACTCCTGAAACTCCGGCATAGTGGTGCGCACCTCATTGAAGTGCTTCGCCAGGTGTGCCTGATCCTCTTTGGACAACTCAAAGTAGCTCGCGTAGAGAAATACAACCTCCAGGTATTCCTGATGGCCTTTGAAGTCTTCGTTTTCCACCAGTTGCTGCAGATGCGGCACGATGCTGCTGTTATCGAAGTCACGCTCTACCCGGTAAAGCAGGAAACGCTTCAGCTGAGAGTAGAGGATTTTCAGTTCTGCCAGGCTCTGTGGGAACTCTGCGGACATGTAATTGTCGTTGCTAAACTGCCGCTGATAGCGGATATAGCCAGTCTTGCGCTCATCGGCATAGCGGTAGCGGTCGAGCTTTTGCCCCTGCAGGAAGTAACGCACGCGTTTATTTTCGATGCTGTTGATCAGGTTAGTCACCCAAATATCACTGCTTAGCGCAAAACCCATTTGAATGGACTGCCCGATCCGTTTGCGCAGCAGGTCGAAATTAGCGGAATTGCAGATAGCCAGCAGCACTTCCTTGAAGTGGTCCTGCGGGCGGGTGTATTTGTATGCTTCGTTGATTTCGCCCCGCAGTACGGTAAAGCCGAGGGTTTTGGGCAGGAACATGCCTTCAAACTGGTCCTCCAGCAGTTTAGTTTCGAGCGCAATCAGCTGTAGCGGATACCTGGCAGCCACCTCATCGTAAACCCGATTGATACGTGGCTCGTAAGTTTCCCGCAGCTGCATGTACTGTTCTTCCTCCTCTTCTTCGAGGTACTGCTGCAGTTCTTCGGAAGATTGTATTTCCTGGGCCAGCTCATCAAGCTGGTCCACATATTCTTGAGCTAATTCCTGCATAATGATGCCATTTTAAAAGCAAACCTGATAGTACAATTTAATGCACTACCAGGTCAGCGTATATAGAATTAAAGTATAGCCTTACGGTGTTGGCGCAAATATAACTTAAAGCCGCTTAAAGCGCAACGGCTTAGGCAAAATATTGCCCGGGCCAACGTAAAAAGGGAACAACCTCCTCGGAGGTGCTCCCTTTCTGATCGTTCGTTCTTGCCGAAGTTACTGGTCTTTCTTCTCTTCCTCTTCAGCAGGTGCAGCTTCTTCGCCGGCTTCAGCAGGCGTTTCTTCTGCAGCAGCTTCTTCTGTAGCCGGAGCTTCATTAGTCGCTTCTGCCTCGCCTTCTGCAGCCGGAGTTTCCTCTGTTTCTGGTTCCGGCTCCGGCTCTGGTTCCGGCTTAGCCGGTGGTGTGCCGGAAAGCTGTGCCAGCTCTTCCTCCCGCTCCTGAGCAGTCTTTTCAAAGCGAGCAGCAATTTTTGCTTCCTTCGATTCGATCCACTCCTGGTACTTCGCCTCGGCCTGCTCCTCAGTCAGAGCGCCTTTTTTGACGCCACGCATCAGGTGTTTCTTATAGTAAACGCCTTTGAAACGCAGAATTGCACGGACAGTATCGGTCGGTTGTGCCCCCTTCATCAGCCAGTCAAAGGCTTTTTCACGGTCGATCTCGATGGTTGCCGGCTTGGTCATCGGGTTGTAAGAACCCAACCGCTCAATAAAGCGGCCATCGCGCGGTGCACGGCCATCCGCAGCAACGATGTGATAGAAAGGACGCTTTTTGCGGCCCTTTCGCTGTAAACGCAGTTTAATAGCCATAGGCTTGTTAAAATTGTTGTCGATTAAACCATACCCACGTACCTTGATGATCAAGCGGTGGGTTTTTAACGGCTGCAAAGGTAGACCTTTTTCAGCGACTTTTCAAGGGTTGAAAAAAAATAGCGCAGATCTTGCTCCCTGCCTGCCTTGTGAGCAACTTTTCCGGGCCCGCAACCGTATGAATAGATAAATTGCCTTATTTTTGATTAGCAAACCTGTCGGCTTACCCTTTACGTTACCGTTTTAATTTATCGGATAACCTGTCCATCTTATTGATTCTGTCAGCATCCCACACCGGCTGCAGGACTCTGAACCGGAAACACTCAAACATTAAACAGTAATGCGCCAGGCATATTACCTTATAGGGTTGACCATCTTGTGTTCTCTGCTCTCCCGGGCAGCCGGCCCCGAAGCCGACGCGCCCCCCGTACCTCATGCTCCACAATCTGCCCTGACTACCGACGACAGCTACACTGTGGAAGAATTGGTCCAGGATATCTTCGTCAACGGCGCCTGCAATACCATCACCAATATCCAACAGATCGGCGACAGCCGGGGAGTCGGCTATTTCGAGCAAGGCAACAGCAGCATCGGCATGGACCGCGGTATCGTTTTGTCTACCGGGCCCATCGAGCACGCAGAAGGCCCCAATGAGGTAACCGACCGCTCCGGCAATTTCAACGACTCCAACGGAGACCCCGACCTCAACCTGCTCGCCACCGGGGACGTGAAGGATGCCGTAGGCATTTCTTTTGATTTCACGCCTCTTGATTCCCTCGTTACCTTCCGCTATGTGTTTGCCTCTGAAGAGTACTGCGAGTTTGTAGGCAGCATCTATAATGATGTGTTTGGTTTCTTCATCAGCGGCCCGGGCATACAGGGCGGCTTCTCCGGCAACGCGGCCAACGTAGCTCTCATACCCGGCTCGCAGGACTTCGTAAGCATCAATTCCGTCAACTTCAACGAAAACCCCAACTACTACCTGCACAACGAGCTGTCTGAGGACGCAGCCTTCTGCAACCTGAATATTGACGAGGGCAACTTCCTGCCTGAAATCGAATACGATGGCTTTACCAAAAAACTCACCGCCGTGCTGCGGCTTATCCCCTGCGAAACTTACCGGATACGGCTGGTGGTAGCAGATGTGG